>DATKZW010000513.1:0-11664 GCA_035527775.1 Sumerlaeia bacterium
AGAGCGTCAACCGCGAGATGCGCTTCGGGGCGCCCGCCCGCTTCCGCCTCCTGCTCAAGGGCTCGTTGCTGGAATTCTACCTGGACGATATCCTGATCGAGTGCTTCAGCCTGCCGGCCCGGGCGGCGGGCCGCGTCGGCCTGATCCGGGGATCGGACCCGGGCGCGTTCAGGAGTCTGGAAGCCTGGAGATGAAAGCGCAGCGGCCGTTTCGCCCCGTCCTCGTCGATCTCTGACGGGGTGTGTGAAAAGGAGACGTATATCATTGATCTCTGACGGGGTGTGTGAAAAGGAGGCGTATCTTATTAGCCCCTCGATTGTTTTATGAGCCCCTCGATTCATCGAGGGGTGCGAGCGGAAGTGATGACGACGATACTGTAACCGTTTCAACGGTTTCTTCTCCTCAGGATAGTCCGTTGAAACGGTCGCTTCGGGGGCAAGTTGCCCTTGTACGCCTCCTTGAAACGAGGCGCGGATAGGAAACGGGGTTCGAGGCGCCTCGGCACACATAAAGCGCCCGAGGCCGAGCTTTTCACAGACGGTTTGGCCTCCTGCACGCAAGGGATTCTTCTGGCGCCGGAAGGGAGGTCCCTGCGCGCTCGGACAAGCAGACGAAAGGATAAGGAAAATGAGCGACTCGCACGCCACCCAGCGGGATCCGTCGGCCTGGCTCAAGGCGCTGGGCAAGCGTTGTCGACGAAAGAGCGGGGCTGGCGCGCCTCGGCGCGCCCGCAAGCCGCTGGCCTCCATGCTGCTCGGCATGCCGGTCCTCATGATCGGCGCCGTGGCGACGACTCAAGGCGCGGAAGGCCAGGGGGCGAAGCCCGTCATTGCGGACAAGACCCTCGTCGCCTGGGTTTATCCGGCCAATCTCTCGCAGCGGGGAGGCAGCGTGCTGACCCTGGAGAACGCGCCGGGCGAGTTCGACGCCGTCGTGTTCGGCGAGATTCAGCCGGGCAAGTGGATGGCCGGGAGCAACGGGTTCAGCCGCACCGAAAGGGATCAGGACAAGTGGGCCGCCGAGACGGCCGGCGCGGACACCGCCGTGCAGATCGCGATCGTCTACGAGGGCAAGCACGTCACGATCTATCGCAACGGCCAACCCTACGCGAACTACGCCATGGGGAACGAGCCCGTGACGTTCAGCGACCAGAGCGTCGTGTTGATGGGGCTTCGACATCTCGACGCCGGAGAGCCGCGCCTGTTCGCGGGAGCGATCGAGGACGCCCGCATCTACAATGCGGCGCTCGACGCGAAGACGATCGCGTCGCTCAGACCGAACGAGATTTCCGATCCCAAGCCGCTGGCGTGGTGGTCGTTCCAGGACGGCAGGACCGAGGATCGCATGGGGACCTTCCCCAACGCCTACCTTGTCGGCGGGGCGCGAATCGCCGACGGCAAGCTGCGCCTGGACGGAGAGCATGGCTATATGATGGCGGGCGAGATGGTTCCACGCCACCAAGCGGCCCGGAGCGACATGAATCGCGCAATCTCGACGACCCGGAAGTTCCGCGAGAAGCTGCTCGACGACCCGTACCGGCCCGGATATCACTTTGTCGCGCTCGAGGGAGTGTGCCGTCCCTTCGACCCAAACGGCGCGATCTTTTGGAAAGGCCGCTACCATCTCTTCTACATTTTTCAGGATGAGAGGAGCCACTGCTGGGGCCATGCGTCGAGCAAGGACCTCGTTCACTGGCGGCATCATCCCACGGGGCTGTATCCCGGCGAGGGCGACGTGGATCGCGGGATGTTCAGCGGCAACTGCTTCATCAACAAGAAGGGCGAGGCCACGATGCTCTATCACGGAGTGGGCGCGGGGAACTGCATCGCCACGAGCGCCGAGGAAGAACTCAACAACTGGACCAAACTGCCGTCCAACCCGATCATCCCAAACCCGGGCGAGGGAACGCCGGAAGCCGAGAAGTACGCCTCTTGGGACCCGCACGGCTGGCTTGAGGGCGACACGTATTACGGCATTTTCGGCGGCAAGCGGCCTGCTCTCTTCAAGGCCGACACGCTGGACAAGTGGCGCTACGTCGGCGATTTTCTGGCCCACAGCGTGCCCGGCGTCTCGATCAACGAAGACGTGTCCTGCCCCGATTTCTTCAAGATCGGCGACAAGCACATGCTGTTGTGCATCAGTCACCGGCTGGGCTGTCGCTATTACCTGGGCGAGTGGAAGAACGAGCGGTTCTACCCCGAATTCCATGAGAAGATGAGTTGGGTAGACAACTCCTTCTTCGCCCCTGAGAGCCTTCTGGACGACCAAGGGCGCCGGATCATGTGGGCCTGGATCTTCGACCTGCCCGGGATTCTGTGCCGGGGCGAAGGCGGCTGGTCGGGGACGATGAGCCTGCCGCGGGCGCTCTGGTTGGGCGAGGACGGAATGCTGCGCATGCGGCCGCCGGAAGAACTCGCCGTTCTCCGCTACCACCCGAAGAAGAGGGAGAACCTGACGATCCAAGGTGACTCGGAGTTGTCCTTGGACGGGATTCAGGGCAACAGCCTCGAACTGGCGATTGAGATGATTCCGGGCGAGGCCAAACAGTGCGGCGTGAAGGTCTGTTCTTCGCCGGGCGGCGAAGAGCAAACGCTGGTTTACTATGACGCGACTGAAAAGAAGCTCGCGATCGACACGCGGAAATCGAGCTTGGGAGAAGGACCGAAGACGGTCGAAGCGGGTCCCTTTGAACTGCGGCCCGGCGAGCCGCTCCGGCTGCGCGTCTTTGTGGACAAGTCGGTCGTCGAGGCCTTCGCCAACGATCGCCAGGCCGCGATGCGCCGGATCTATCCGACGCGGGAGGACAGTGTAAACGTGACGCTCTTCTCCAAGGGAGGCGCGGTGAAAGTCCCCGTGTTTGAGGCTTGGGACATGATGCCGTCGAACCCTTACTAGAACTCGGAGACCCCAAGCCTATGAGACTCGTGATTCACTCTATCGCCGGATGGACGGTCTTTCTGCTCCTATCATGTGCGGGCAACCCTCCCCGCGTCTCGACGTTGCGTGGGGAGAGAGCCGCCGACATCACTCAAGATTCGGAGGATGCCATGTCGCCAAACAAACCAAACCGAGAGGCGCAAGGCGCCGGACGAGACGCGGGCCAACCCGCCTGCGAGAAGGTGTTCACCTTCGGACTGTGGGGCTGCGGGCCGGGGCGCTACGAAGGGGGACACGAAGGGCTGCTTCGGCAGATGCGGCGGCTGTCGATGAACTGCCTGGTCTGTGCTCCCTACGTGGGGACGGGAGAAGAAGAGTTGGCCGAGGCGAAGCAACGGATCGCCTTGTACCGACGCTACGGGGTGTACGCGCTTCCTCATTGCAGCGGGGGCGTGGAGGTTTTTCGCTCCGCTGCCGAGGCGCTGAAGGACGAACCCAACGTGCTGGCTTGGTATATCCGTGACGAACCGAATCCCGAGTTCGTGCCCGAGTTCCTCGAATATAAGAGGGCGCTCGAGGAAGCGGCGCCTGGCCAGCCCGCGGTCTGTCTTTTCTACCGGCCCGATTCCGTGCGGGCGTTCTCCCCGCACCAGCCCGTCATGCTCACCGACTGCTACCCGCTCACGTACGCGCACGACGGGACTTCGCTCGGCCCTCACTTCGCCTTGCGCCAGGGCGACTTGGCGATCCCGGCGGAGTTCGCGCAGTTCAACATGTGGGGCAATCGCGGGGTTCTGGAATGGATGGATTTGTGTCGGCTTTACTGCGGCGACCAGCCCCACTGGCTTACCCTCCAGGCTTTCGAATCGGGAGACGGCAGGCGGGTGCGCTGGCGCGGACCCACCGTGGCCGACCTCCGGCTCCAGACGTGGATGGCCGTGGCGGGCGGCGCCAAGGGAATCAACTACTTCCACTACACAACCTTGGCGGACGGCTATGGAAACCCGATCCCCTCGATCCACGGCGAGCACACGCCCCTACTGGAGGAGATCGCGCGACTGGGCGCCGAGCTGACGCCCTTTGGCCCGCTGCTCGTCGAGACCGACGCATCCGCGCCGCTCAGCGTCGTCGCCACGCTGCGCCCAACGGCGGGCTCCGGCAATCGGATCGAAGTGCGGCGCCTGCGCGCGAGGAACCGCCCGGTGAACTACCTCGTCGTGTTCAACAATGACGTGTTGGTTCGCTCTTCGGCTCAGATCAACCTGAGCCGGGCGTTTCTCCAGAACCGTTGCGTGTATGACCTGCACGCTCTCGAGGCGACTTCGCTGGAGGAATCCCCCGGCGGGGCGGCCTTGGCCGTGGCGCTGGAGCCAGGGGGCGGCCGGTTGTTCGCCGTCGCTTCCGAGTCGGACTTTGAGGCGGACGCCCGCGTCGTCCAAGAGGGCCGCTGCCAAAATGAAGCCGCCATTCTGGAGGTCGACTACGAGGTGGCGGCCAAATCGGGAGTCGACCTCCATCAGACAGTCGCCTTGCGCGAGCAGTTCGGGCGACGCATCCAGGCGGGCCAATGCGCTGAGGCGCTCGATCTGATCCGCCAATGCGCCCAGGCCCTCGACCGCGCCATGCGGGCGAACGACAAGTTCTGGAGGGTTCGTCAGGACTTGGGCGCCGTCAAGCGGACGCTGGGGCGTCTCGGCGGCGAGCCCGAGCAGTTCGCGGGGCGTCTCAGCAAGGCCTACGAGGGACTCCTGAGGCTGTTCTGGGAAGGGAAAGCGTCTTCCATTTACAGCGAAGTGGGAGCGCTGCGCGCCATGGTCGGGGAGATCGAGGCGACGGCCCTACGCGCGCCGGCGGCCCTCTCGAAGGTCCCAGTGGATGCAAAAGCGCTCCAGAGGATTGAGAAGGCCGTCGACTGACGGCAAACGCGAAAGGGCGCCGTCCCGACGGAGAAGGCGAAAACAGAAGGAGACGAAAACCCGTCAAGGAGGCTTGAGATGAAACGGATTCTGGTCGTTTATCACACGCAGGAAAAGGGAAACACCGGAAGGATGGCGGAACTGGTGGCCGAGGGCTGCCGGCAGGTCCCGAACGTCGAGGTGGAACTGGTCGATGTCAACAAGAAACGGGTCGACATGGCCAAGGCGGAGGCGGCCGACGGGTACGCACTGGGGAGTCCGGATTACTTCTCTTACGTGGCCGGCGGGCTCAAACAGTTTTTCGACGATCTCCTGATCGCGGCGCGGGCCGGCCGCAAGGTGAACAAGAAGCCCTGCGTTGCTTTTCTGACCCATGGCGGCGGCGGCAAGGCCATCGAGAGCATCGAGAAACTGGCCAAGGCGTGCGAGCTCGAGCTCGTCGCGCCCAGCCTTTCCTGTAAGGGCGCCCCGGCGGGAGAGGACGCCAAGAAGAGTGTCGCGCTCGGGAAGGCGCTGGCCGAGCGTGTGGCGCAAGGCGCGCAGTGAACTCGCGGGGCGCGGTTCCGGCGGACCGTGGTCGTGTCTAAGGCCCGCCCCCGTGCGAGCGATCGCCGGCCGGAGGCCGTCTCCCACGCCGAGAGAAGGCGCCAGACGGGTTTTGGGCTTGAACAACGTGGCAGGCCGTCTCCGACGGGCGAACGCCGTGAAGCGGCCTGGCCCCCCGCGTCGTGTGAGCCGAAGAGCGAGACCTGCAAATGAATATCGCAAGGATCGAGACTTTCACGCGCGGACACTTGAGCATCGTCCGCGTCAGGACGGATGACGGCGCGGAAGGTTACGGCCAGATCGCGCCCTTCAACGCCGACATTTCCGCGACGGTCTTGCACCGGCAGATCGCGCCCCATGCTCTGGGGAGGGACGCGACGGATCTCGACGGGCTTGCGGACCGTTGCATCGACCGCAATCACAAGTTCCCGTGGTCCTATGTTTGTCGCGCGCTGGCCGGCGTTGATACGGCCTTGTGGGACCTGCGGGGAAAACGGGAAGGCAAGAGCGTCTGCGAGCTCCTGGGCGGAGAGCCTCGTCCTTTTCCCGTCTACGGATCGAGTATGCGTCGCGACATCACCCCCGAGGACGAGGCGCAACGCCTGGCGCGTCTCATGGAATCGCGCGGATACCGCGCCTTCAAGATTCGAATCGGCACGGATTGCGGCCATAACGCGGACGCATGGCCGGGGCGGACGGAGTCTCTGGTCCCGACGGTGCGCAAGGCGGCGGGCGAGGAGACGAGGCTTCTCGTGGACGCCAACAGTTGCTATACGCCGGACCGCGCGATCGAAGTGGGGCGCATGCTCGAAGACAACGGCGTTTGCCATTTCGAGGAGCCGTGTCGGTACTGGGAGTTGGAGTGGACGGCCCAGGCGGCCGCGGCCTTGGAAGTCCCCGTGGCGGGCGGGGAACAAGACGTAGATCTGGCGCAGTGGCGACGGATGATCGCGATGCGGGCCGTCGACATCGTTCAGCCCGACGTGTGTTACGTCGGCGGGCTGACGCGGGCGCTGCGCGTGGCGGCAATGGCGGCCGAAGCGAACATGCCGTGCGTGCCGCACTCGGCGAATCTGTCGATGGTGACTGTCTTTGCCCTCCACATGATGGGGGCCATCGCGAACGCCGGGCCTTACGTCGAGTTCTCGATCGAGCCGACGGAATGGACCGCTGGCCTCTACGCGCCTGCTCTGGAAGTCCGCGACGGGAAGGCATCCATTCCGGACGCTCCGGGGTGGGGCGTGGAGATCTCTCGCGACTGGCTGCGCAAGGCGGAACGGCAAGTCAGCGAGTTGTGCTAACGGCCGGAGTCGCGGCGATTGGCTCGAGTGGATGGCTCGGCGCGGCGTTGGCCAAGGCGACAGCTCCAGAGCTCGCGGAGCTTCCTCAAGTTGCGGCGGGGCTGGAATCGGCGATAAGGAGAACGACATGTCCAACATCAAGAAGGGCGTATGGCTGCACAACATCCCGAGCTTGGGCGGAAAGAAGGGCGTCGAGCGTTTCGTCAAACGTTACGCGGATGCGGGTTTTGAGCTTCTGATCCCGTGCGTGAAGAACATTCCCGGACTTCTGGACTACCACAGCAAGGTCGGCTTCGTCCGACCGGAGTCGCGCGAGTACGATCCGCTCGAGTACATGGCTTCCGTCGCGCGGCAGGCCGGCATCAAGATTCACGCCTGGTACTGCAACACGCCGGAGGGCAAGGAGGGCAGGCTTCTGAAGGAGCATCCCGAGTATGCGGCGATCGCGCCGGACGGCAAGGAGGCCAAGTGTCACAGCGGCTTTTTCACTTGTCTGGCGCGGCCCGAAGTGCGCGACTACGAGTACAAGATCATGGCCGAAGTCGTCGACAACTATGACGTCGCGGGCATCCACCTCGACTACATCCGCATCGGCGAGAACGCCTGCTATTGCGAGATCTGCCGCGCGGCCTACAAGCGGATCACGCGTAAGGACTTCGACCCCTCGTCGCCGGAGGCGCCGCCGCGCGCCATTCCGGCCTGGCGGCGGTGGCGGTGCAGCAACGTCACGAAACTGGTGGCGCGGATTGCCCAGAAATGCCAGAAGGCGGGCAAGGAACTCTCCGCTGCGGTCTTCACCGACTATCCCATCTCGACGGTGAGCCAGGGCCAGGATTTCGTCGCCTGGAGCAAAGAGGGATATCTCGATCTTGTTATCCCGATGAACTACTACCCGGACCCTGACGTGATGATGGCCTGGACGCGAAGCCACGCCGCGAATCTGACCGGTCGCGCCGAACTCTGGGAGGGTCTCGGCCATTTCCTCATTCGCCGCACGGGCAAGCTGATCGAATACGTCCAACTGGTGAAGGACTACGGCGTCAAGGGCGTAGTCCTCTTCGAGCATCACTGCGTCACCCACCGGGACCTCAAAGCCCTTTCACGGATTTGACTCCGACTGGCGGGGCTCGGACCTGCGGGAGCGGCCCGCAAATCACGCGAAACACACGAATGGGCGGCTGATGATTCGCGCTATTCGGGTGATTCGCGGGCAATCAGGATAGCGCTATGAATGACTCTCGCCCGACTTGCTTCTTGACCGCCGAGAGAGCGTGTGCGATAAGTTCCCGCCCCGCTGTCCGGGGGTGGGGGAGCGGCCTGGGCGATGAAAGAAAACGCGCGATTTCTCCTGCTGCTGGCTCTGATCTCCGCCGGTTTCCTTTTGCTCAAGCCAATAACGTACAACTGGGACGGGGAGGATTCCTACATTTCGTACCGGGTCGCCGAGAACTTCGCCCGGGGGGAGGGTCTTGTTTTCAACCGGGGCGAGCGGGTCGAGGCGCATTCGAATTTCCTGTGGACGTTCATTCTCGGCATTGGCGGGAAGATCGGGTTCCACGTCCCGACGCTGGGGAAAGTCCTCGCGGCGCTGAGCGTTGCGGGAACGATCTTCCTGCTCGGCCTGATGCGGCCGCGCCTGGAAGAGGGGCCTCGCTCGACACTGGTGCTCGTCGCTCCGCTTCTGTATCTCTTTCACCCCATCGTGCACTACCAGTGCGACCGCGCGCTCGAGACCTCTTTTTACGTTCTGCTCTTGTCGCTGAGCTGCTTCTTGTGGCTGCGTCGCCGTCCGCTGAAGACTTCTTTGTCGCTGGCGGCCGTCGCCGCCACGAGGCCCGAGGGGTTCGGGTTTTTCGGGTTCGCGGTCTTGTTGGCGCTTTTCGAGAATTGGCGGGGCAGGAGGGCGAGTCACGGAACGGTCCAAGGAGAGGCTGACCGCGCCATCGGCTTCTCGCGCGGATTCTGGCTGCGGCTCGTCGTTCCTTTCGTCGCGCTCTTTGGCGCGTTGACGATCTGGCGGCTAGTCTACTACGGATATCCACTTCCCAATGCGGTGTACGCGAAAACGAGTCCGGGCAACTTCTGGCGCGCGCCGGCCTTTCATGAGATCCTCCGGTTCCAGATCTCGTGCAATTTCCTGCCGCTGTGGGCGTTGCTGGCTCTTGCGCCGGGAGCCGGGAGATCGACGGCGGAGAAGTCCTATCTCTTGATCGTCGCCGCCTTCGCCGCGGCCGTTCTGGTTTACATCGTGGCCATCGGCCAAGTCGCCACCTCTTTTTTTCGCCACTATGTGCCTGCGATCCCATTCATCGTTCTTCTTCTGCAGGAACTGGTTTTGCAGTGGCGGCGCGCCAGGCCGCACGATCGTCTCTCCACGGCTCTGCTTGTCGTCATTCTCACCGGCTTGACCGCTTATACGAGCGAGAATCGCGACATATCGGCCTCGCGTCTCCACCGGAGGCTGGGGCAGTTCATCCGGCGTCCCGACTACGCCGAGCGCGCGCGATGGTTCTTCGCCGAGCCGATCAGCCTCGACGCGCGCACCGGGCGCTGGCTGGCGGAGCGATACCCGCCGGAGACGAAGGTTGTGAGCGGACAGATGGGCCAGATGGCTTACTACAGCGGCCTAACCACGATCGACATACTCGGCTTGGCCGACAAGCACGTGGCTCACGCGCCTTACCCCTTCTTCACCTTGGACTACGCCCTCTCCCGGGACCCTGACCTGTGGGCGCTGATCTGCAGCGCCGATGGACGGCTGCTGTGGGAAAATCTCACGCCCATCATTGACTCTCCCCGTTTCGGCGAAGCCTACGCGTTGCGTTATATCTTGAAAAACAAGGCGGATCGGGGCGATTATCAGTACCGGGTCTTCGTTCGCCGCGACGGGGACCGGGCGGTTCCCGTCGAAACGCTTGCCATCGGCATGACGGAGGAAGAGCTCCAGGCGGCCTACCGGCCCTAGGGCGCGTGCGCAAAGTCGTAGGGTGGGGGAGAGGGCGCAAGAGCGCCGCCGCCTCATCACAAGAAGCGGGCGAGACGCCCGCGAGACTGCGGGCAGGACGCCCGCGTTGCGGAGTTGTGGGACCAGCTCGTCGCGCAAATCGGTCCCTTGCCCGGCGGCTCTCGGTTCCGGAAAGGCGATGAGATGCTTCTCTTGATCGACAACTACGACTCCTTCACCTACAACCTCGCCCAATACCTCGGCGAGATTGGGGTGGAAATCGAGGTCCATCGCAACGACCGGATCGAACTGGACGCGATCGAGGCGAAGACCCCGGATTCCATCGTCATCTCTCCGGGGCCGTGCACGCCCAACGAAGCGGGGCTCTCCACGGAAATCATCCGCCGGTTCGGGCCTCGGATCCCGACCTTGGGGGTCTGTCTCGGCCATCAGTGCGTGGGCGCCGCCTTCGGCGGCGTGGTCGATCGCGCGCCCGTCATCATGCACGGCAAGACGTCGATGATTCACCACGACGGCGCGGACCTCTTTGAGGGATTGCCGAATCCCTTCGAGGCCACCCGGTATCATTCCCTGATCGTTCTGGAAGAGGGGCTCCCGGACTGCCTCCAGAGAACCGCCTGGACCGACGACGGCCTGATTATGGGACTGCGCCATCGCGCCTATCCGATCTGGGGAGTCCAGTTTCATCCCGAATCGATCCTGACCGGCGAGGGGAAGAACCTGCTGCGCAATTTCCTCCGCCTTGCGTCGGCCTAGGCCCGCTCCGAACGTTTGGGGGGAAGGACGAGCGGCCCCGCGGGAAGGCCCCGAGGAACTCCGGTGGGCCGCGGCTTGGGATTGGTTCACATACGCCTTCGCTCCGCCGAGCGCCCGCTACCGGGGCGAGATCCTGTCGGCCGTGCGCGCTCTGCATCGGGGCGAAAGGGCCGGGGAAAGAGCGAAGGCCGAGCGACGCATGCGAGACGATTGGCGGAACCAGAGCGCCTTTCTCCTCTTTGGCGAAGAGATCGCGCCCGACACCGTCCTCGACGACTTCGAGGGCTTCGTTGGGGGACTGGCGCAACGCCCCTCGGCGCCGGTCCATTTGTTCGAGGCGTTTCTCGATCGCACCCAGGACCATGGAATCCGCGTGATCCTTCTGAATCCCCCCGTGTCGGAGCGGATGTTCGCCCGGCTCTCGGAAATCGGCGCCCTGGCGGCCTACGAGCGGACGATGGCCCGCTGGCGAGGGGAATACGGGAACCTCGGGTTGTCGAACCCTTTGTTCAGGTTTGCCCCAACGACCGATTTGGGGACGTGGGCCGCCTCAATGCGCGCGGGGACGCCGAGTTCCGGCGATTCTATGCTGACGCGCTACGGTCTTTCGCCCTGGACGCCGAGGGCAAGGGGGGGAGCGACGGGCCGTAAGGCCCCCAAAATCGCATTGGGGTTGCGCATCGATGGCGACGCGGTATAATGCCATGCTGGTATCGGGTCGGGCGAAGCGCCCGACCCGACCGGACGGTCGGCGGCCTCAGACAGAAGGGAAACCGATGTATGGCCAAGAAGGAAAAGGTCCCGCGCCAGGAAATGCCCGTGCGCGACATGGAATCGCGGAGAACCACGTTCCAGGAGGTCGCGCTGGGGTATTCCGCTGAGACCGCCCAGCTTGAGGCCAAGCGGTGCATTCAGTGCAAGAAGCCCACGTGCATCGCCGGCTGTCCCGTCGAGGTGGATATTCCCGGCTTCGTTGCCCTGATTGTGGAGGGGAAGTTCCTTGAAGCGTACGACTTGATCAAGCAGACGAACTCCCTTCCGGCCATCTGCGGCCGCGTTTGCCCCCAGGAGGACCAATGCGAAAAGGAATGCGTCTTGGGGATCAAGGACGAGCCGGTGGCCATCGGCCGGCTGGAGCGCTTCGCCGCCGACGCCGCCGACGCCGCGGGGCACAGGGAAAAGCCGCCGAGGGTCGAGCCGACGGGGAAGCGGATAGCCATCGTCGGCGCCGGGCCGGCGGGCCTTACATGCGCCGGCGATCTCGCCCGCCGAGGGCACTCCGTCACCATCTTCGAAGCCCTCC
>DATKZW010000514.1:0-3721 GCA_035527775.1 Sumerlaeia bacterium
ATACGGGACACCGCTGCCGAATGCATCCCTTCCGCCCCACCTGCACCCAGCCAGCCACCTTGCCCCACCTTTCCTATCAAGTAATTGGGTCATCTCGCCATCGGCGCAAGGTGAGGTCTTGCCGCACGGTCTCGGGTCCGAAGAACCTATATCCCAAGCGAAATCATTGCCTTCAGGAGCCTGTTTCTGCGAGACGCCGCCGGCCAAGGCCCTGCCTTGGCGCGCCACCGGTTGTTCCCCTCTCCGTTCATCCTTCACCCTTCCGCCTTCACCATTCCAGACATGCCTAGCCGCCAAAGCGCCTGCTCAATCGCGCCGTGAACTCGGGCGCGTCGCCAAAAAGGTCGATCAGAGTGTCGGTCGCATGCCGGCCGGAGTCGAGCTCGCCGGACCAGTAGGTCACTTCCGTGTTGCTCGGGAAGCGCCCCAGGAACGCGCGGTAAAACCGCACAACGCAGTCGGCCGTCGTTGGACCCTTGCTCAGAAACTCCGCCGAGACGATCACCTCGCGCGCCATCTGTTTGGCCTGCGCGCGGACCGCTTCGAGGCCGCCGCTTGCGAACGACGCGTCGAAAAGGCCAGTGGCCCACTCCAGACCGTCCCTGTCGACGAGACGGTCGAGAAGGCCGATGTACATGAACGTCACGAAGTTGCGCGCGGCATCGCCGCCGTAACCGGGGTACAGCCCCTCAATGCGAGTCGCGAATTCCTCGGACTCAGAGAACACCGTCACCACCTGCGAGCGGTTCCATGTCCCGCCCAGCCAGTTATCGAGTTCGGTTTGGCTCGGCGCCCGACTCAGGAAAACCTGGTAGCAGTCGCCGAGGAACTCGGCATTCGTGCGGCCCCGCGCGGCGTACTCCTCGGAAAGGAAGAAGATGCGCGCCATCTCGCTCGCCGCGAACCGGACGTCGATGTTGAGATCGATGGCGTGGTGGAAGTACCCGTAGTGCCAGGCGTCGACCGCCCCCGGCTCCGGCTCGCGACCGAGGATGGTTTCGTAGAACCACGTCACCATCGCGCGGACCGCGGCGTCGTGGTCGTCGTCGGGGGTGGGGGTGGGAGTCGCCGCGGCGGCGGTGGGCGTCTCGGTCGGCGTCGGAGCGGGCGGCTCGGGCGTCGGCGTGGCGGAAGGCGTTGGCGTCGCGGTGACTGGTGCGGTCGGGGTCCCCGTCGCGGAAGGCGTCGGTGAGGGCGTCGCGGTCTTGAGCAGCGGGAGGTCCAGTCTGTAGACGCCCGTCCACGTGCCGATGTAGAGCACATCGGAGCTCCGTTTATCCAGAACCATGATGGAAACACCGGTTTCTTCCTCAGGACCGCCGCCGAACTCTCGCCAGCTCTCGCCGCCGTCGCGGCTCCCGAAGAGGACGAGAGAGTGGAAGAGGGGGACAGAGTCTCGGTCGCGGATTCTGTAAAGGTATCGGGAGCCTCCCGCGTAGAGCCGCTCCCTCTGGTCCGGATCGATAACGATGGAACGAAGAACCGCATCGGACCCGTCGTCCGCAACCGCCAGCAAAGCGCCGGTCTCGCCGCCGTCAACGCTCTTGTAAATGACGGGATCCTCGAACCCGGTCGCGTACAGGATCTGGGTGTCCGTGGGGTCGAGGGCAATCGAGGAAATGGTGTCTCCCTCGTGGAAGCCTTGCCTCGGCACACGAATGACAGCGAATGTCTTGCCGCCGTCCGTCGACTTTTCGAACACGGCGTTCCAGAACCCGCTCTGCCCTCCCACGTAGATAGTGTCTGGGGTCGTCGGGTCGATGGCGATTTCGTCGATCCGAGAAGTTCCCATCTGGTAGACAGCGCTCCACGTCGTTCCCGCGTTGTCCGTAAGCAGCACCTCCCACGCTGTAGCAGCGTAAAGGACTGACGGGTCATCGGGACGGCCCTCGACGGCGTACACGCTCCAGCCGTGCATTCCGTTGTCCGAAGGGAGCCATGTGGCGCCGCCATCGGTCGACTTGTACAAGGTCACCTCGTCCGGTGGGGCATACGAGTCTCTCGGGAGCTTGATGGCGGCATAGAGGGTTGCCGACGACACGGGATCGACGTAGATGTCGGCCACACGTTTTCCCTGGAGTCCCCAGGACGTCCAGCCGTCGTCCGACGCCAAGTCCCTGCGGAAGACCCCCTTGTACGTCCCGGCGTAGAGAAGGTCGCCGCTCTGGATCAGAAATCCGACCGATGTCTCTTGCAGGCCGAAGGTCGTCCAGCCGTCTTCCCCTATGGGATACGGCGGCGTCGGGGTAGGGGTCGCCGTCGGCGTCGGTGTCGGGGTATCGCGCGACGTGCCCTTGTAGACGCCCGATCCGTAGGTGGCGGCGTAAAGCACGTCCGGCTGGATCGGATCCCAAACGAGGTCGCTGATGCCAAGCGCCTCGTCGGGACCCGCGATGGCAACCCAGGTCTCAGCCGCGTCCCACGTTTCTAGGAGTGTGACGCCCTCCGGAGTCCTCAGTCCAAGTCCTAAGTAGATGTGATTGGAGTCCGTCGGGTCGAAGGCAACAGCCGCCACCGATGAGGGCACGGCGCTGGTGACGTTCGTCGCTCCCCAATTGGGCGTGCGATAAATGGCCCCGACCAGCCCAACATAGACGGTCTCGCTGTTGAGCGGATCCAAGACGATCAAATGCACCGCGTTCATGTCCGAGATGATCGGGTCGTGCGCGAAGCACCATCCCCGGGCCGGAGCGACGTCGGTCTGCCCGCCGTCGCGCGACTTCCCGAAAATCGGGTGCAGATAGTAGTTAGTCATGCCTCCGAAGTAAAAGATGTCAGGATCACTAGGATCAACGACGATCTCGCTCACCTTGTTTATCTCTGGCTGCGCCGAGATTGGGAGCGCCGTCCAGATTGAGCCGCCGTCATCGGAGCGCAGAATGCCCGCCAATCCCGCCGCATAGAGAACCGAGGGATTGCTGGGACAACCCTCGACCGCCCTGACGCTGCGTCCCCGCATCCCGCTGTCGGCGGGGCGCCAGCTTGCGCCTCTGTCGGTCGATTTGTAGAGGGAGACTTGATCCAATCCCGGCGCAGATAGCTCGATGGCGGCGTAGAGTGTGACAGAGGAGGAAACCGACCAGGCGAAAACGTCGTTCACCCGCCTTCCCTCAAGGCCGGCCGACTCCCATCCTTCCGCGGACCCCGCGGAGAGATTTCTTCGAAAGACCCCGTCTGAAGTAGCGGTGTAAAGGACTCCCCCGCTCTCCACCATCGTGGCCACGTAACCCACCTCGGTCCCGAAGGGCGTCCACTCGAAGGGATCGAAGTGGGGCAGTTCTTTCCGGTAGAGCGAGCCGCCCCCCCCGCCTTCGACCAACCCGTATAGCGTGGTCGCTTTGCCCATTGTCAATTGCATGACCACGCCCGAGGAGGACAGTCCCTCGTCGTCCGCGAACCAAGTAGCTCCATTGTCCGCCGAGCGCAATACCTTCGGAAGGCCTGCGCCGCTCGGCGCAACGTAAACCGCACGCCCTCGCGCTATGGCGACGTCGTTGACCGGGCGGTCGAGGACGCGAACCCAGCCGTCGCGCCCGTTGGGCGAGCGAAAGAGGCCCCCGCCCCATGGGGCGCGGCGCCCGGCGAAGACCGACCCCGAGGGCGTCACGGCGAGACAGGCGTCCTCGAGTTCCTCGCGCGGCGCGAGCTCCAAGAATCCCTCCCAACTCTCTCCTGCGTCTTCAGAGCGATAGACCTTCCCCGTGGCCGCGTAAAGCGTCCC
>DATKZW010000515.1:0-2050 GCA_035527775.1 Sumerlaeia bacterium
GTTTCGCGACCATCCCGCCCTTCTCGCCTGGTACATCAGCGACGAACCGAGCGGACACGGCGCCAGTCCCGAACACCTCGAGCGCATGTACCGAGTGGTCCGCGAACTCGATCCCTATCACCCCGTCACCATCGTTTTCCAGAATCCCGCCGCCGGCCGGCGCTACGCCGGCGCCATGGATCTGACCATGACCGACCCCTATCCCCTGCCCGGGGGGACGCCTGTCAGCGCCGGCGAGTATGTCCGCTCTCTCAAGACGGAGTTCGGCCACGAGAAGCCGGTCTGGGTCGTGCCTCAGTGCTTTGGCGGCAATGAGGCTTGGATGCGCGAACCCACTCCCGGCGAACAGCGCGTCATGACCTTCCTCGCCATACTGGAGGGCGCCACGGGCGTGCAATACTTCATCCGCCACGGCCTGAATGGGTTCCCCAAATCCACCACGATGTGGGGCGAGTGCGCCGCCATGGCCCTCGAAATCGCCGAAGTCGCCCCCGCTCTCCTCTCTCGCGAGCCCCGCCCAAGCGTTGTCGCCTGGCCTGAGTGCGTCCGAGCCGGCGCCTGGACCGACCGCGGCCTCGTCACGATCCTTGCCGTCAACGCCAGCAACACCCCGCTTCCGGCCCGCGTCGCCCTCCAAGACCTTTTCCCCAACGGCGAGGCGAGGCTCGTCTTCGAGGACCGGCGCGTTCCCGTTGTCAACGGCGTGGTCAACGACATCATCGACGCCTACGGCTCGCGCGCCTATCAGATTCGCATCGCTCCCCCTCCGCCGGACCGCGCTCCCGCCTGCCAGGCGAACATCCTTCTCGACTCCAGCTTCGAGGCCAACGTTGTTCCCGGAGTCCCGACCAATTGCTACGCCCATCCCGGCCGCGGCGCCGTCTGCCAAGTCGACTCGCGCGACGCCGTCCATGGCCGCCACTCCCTGCGCATGCACTGCCCCGACGCCGACGCTCCCGTTGGCATTTCCCCCCACAACATCGGGCTTCGGGCCGGTCAAGGCTACACGCTTTCCGTGTGGGCCCGTTCTCTGCCTCCCACTCCCGTTTTGACGGAACCCGCGCAGTTCGAACTCAGTTTCAATGCCCATGCCGTGTCGGACATCCTAGTTGGCAAGAAGGACGAAGACGGGAAGACGCCTTTGATTCAACAGACGTTCACCCCTACGGCGCAATGGCGGCGCTACACGGTTTCCGGCGTCTGTCCGGGAGGCGGTCACGGCGTGGTCTTGCGAACCGTTTCTCCCGGCGTGGTCTGGTTCGACCTCCTGGAACTCGTGGCGGATCCCGCAATTCAAACGGGCCTTTCCGCCAACCGGGAACACCTCACCGTATCGGTGAAGACCTCATTTCCCGACACCGAGATCCGCTACACACTGAACGGCGCCCGTCCCACCGGGAACTCGGAACGCTATGACGAGACCCTCAGTCTGGATCGGTCGACGACTCTCACCATCGGCGTATTCCGCGGCGACCGTTACCTGTGCGGCGGCCGCGCCTGGCTATGCCAACACGCCGCCATCGCCTGTCCCGTCAAGCACGCCTTCGCCTACAGCGACATGTACCCCGGCGGCGGCTCCAACGCCCTCACCGACGGCATCCGCGCCGAGCCCGGAAACGTTCACGAGAAGTGGCAAGGCTTCCTCGGGCGCAACATGACGGCGACGATCGATCTCGAGCGCGAGGTCGAGATCTCACGCATTCATGCCGGCTTCTTGGCCTATGAGTCCGCCTGGATCTACCTGCCGAAGTCCGTCGAGTTCCTCGTCTCGGCCGACGGCCGCGAATTCGCCCCAGTCGCCGACATGCCCAACGACGAAGACGCCCGCAAGCGACCGTTCGTCAAGGAGTTCAAAGCCCAATTCGAGTCCTGCGCCGCGCGTTACGTCCGCGTTCACGCCAGGACCGTCGGGAAACAGCCCGGCTGGAGCGCGCCCACAGGCGGCGAGATCTGGATCTTCGCGGACGAGATACAGGTAAATCCGGGGGAGTGACGGCGGGAATGCCCATCGGCCCGTCCCGATTCCTGCCACGAGGTCGCGGAGGCATCG
>DATKZW010000516.1:0-7495 GCA_035527775.1 Sumerlaeia bacterium
ATGTCAACGCTTTTTCCGGCGTCAAGGGAGTTTTCGTTTCGTCGCTGCCGTGGCCTGGCTTCGAGGGAGCGTCGCGGGGGGGGGAGGAACGATCGTGAGAAAAACCATCACCATCAGTCTGCCGGAAGAAGTCCGAACGGAACTGGACGAGGCGTCGCGAGACGAAGGGGTGTCTCGCAGCGACATCGTGCGCGAATCGTTGCGCGATTACCTCTTCGTGCGGAGATTCCGATGACGATGCGGTCCTTGCCACGGCGCGGAGCCGACGGGCAAACCGCGGCCGATCCCTGACGGTTAGCCATACAAGAACGGCGGCGCCGCCAGCCGGGAGAGCGAAGACCGCATAGAGAGCCGCGGACGCGCGCGAATGGAACACGGATGAACGGGCGCCGACCTCTTGCGCCGCCGCGATGGAGGAAAGGCGCCCGATCCGCTCTGGCGGACTGGATGCGGATCTCCCGCGGATCGCGATTCGCGAATCCGCGTTCCATCGGTGTGAATCCGCGGCGCATCACCCGCTCGCCCGTTCGGCTCCCGCCCCATCAAGGCTCTCTTCGGTCCGACGCCGATCCTGTGGCCGCTCGCCACCCTAGTCCTCCGGCCGTTCGCCAGCGGGGGCCATTTTGACGAGTTTGGGGTCGAAGCGGGCGATGGGCTGGACGAGGTCTTGTTGCGCGGCCATGACGGCGTCGATGTCCTTGTAAGCCATCGGCGCTTCGTCGAGCCCCGCCGATATGAGTTCGATCCCTCGCTCCGCCAGGTAGGCCTGGATGTCTTTCCAACGGAACCGCCGCATGGCCTCCTTGCGGCTCATGCGTCTTCCGGCGCCGTGGGCGGCCGAGTTCAGGGACTCCGCTTGCCCCTTGCCCCGCGCCACGTAGCCGGGCGTCCCCATCGAGCCGGGGATGATGCCGATGACGCCGCGCCCGGCGGGCGTCGCCCCCTTGCGGTGGACGATCACGCGCCGTCCCTGATGCTCTTCCCGCCAGGCGAAGTTGTGGTGGTTTTCGAGGTCGAGCAGAACGCCGACGCCCAAGCGCCGCGCGACGGCGCGATGGATCAGTTCGTGGTTCGCCGCGGCGTAGCGCCCCATCAGTTCCATCGCCATCCAGTATTCTTGGCCCTCCGCCGTGTCGAGATCGAGCCACGCTAGCTGGGACAGTTCCCGCGGCAGTTCTGGGTGCATCGTCTTGGCCAGCCGACTGTAATGTTGCGCCACGGCGGCGCCTGTGCCGCGGCTGCCGCTGTGGCTCAGGAGCGCCAGGTACACGCCCGCCTTCAGGCCGAGGTCGTCCTTCTCGAGGGTGAGCGTTCCGAACTCGGCGAAGTGGTTGCCGCTGCCGCTCGTGCCGAGCTGCCCCCACGCCTTGTCTTTGTACTGAGCGGTCACGGGCGAGAACGACCAGTCCTCGTCTATCACGGGGTGCCGCCTGCGATCCGTTTTCGGGTACGCCACGCCGACGCCGAAGAGCGTCTCCGCCTTCAGGGCCTGGACGAGTCGATCCTTCTCTCGCTCCAGGGCCGACGCCGGCAGGTCCAGGACCGTCATCTTCATGCGGCAGGCGATGTCGACCCCCACGGCGTAAGGGATCACGGCGTTGTCCGTGGCCAGCACGCCCCCGATCGGCAGGCCGTAGCCCATGTGGGCGTCCGGCATAAGCGCGCCCGCGACGGAGACGGGGATCCGGCACGCGTTGTCCATCTGCTCGACCGCGTTCGCGTCGAGATCGGTTCCCCACTTGCGGTAGGGCGCCGGCTCTTCGCGCTCTTCGGGCCGAGGGCGCGTCTCTTCGCGCCGAGGACGTTTTTCTTCGCGCGTTTCGCCGCCGGCGACGAGACACTCGGCCAGGTTCTTGAACAAGGGGTCGTCGACGTAATCTCCGGGACTCGCCACGATCTCTTCGATCTTCGACCGCAGTTCGTTTTTCCCCATTCCCGCCTTTGCGGCCGACGAGACCGCCCGCATCGCCGCGCGCGCGGCGGCGCCGTCGGGGATTCCGAGTTTGAGAAGTTGTTTCTTCTTCATCTGTCACCGCCTTCCCGAGGCAAGCGTCTTTGCATCGAGGAGCCTTGTGGCACAGCCGCCCTCGGCTGTGGCCCCGGCCGAGGCTCTCGTCGACACGATCCCGATGAAGGCGTCTTTCCCCAAGACGCGTCTGAGACGCCGCGTCAAGAAGAGCCGACCGCCGCCTCCCAATCCTCTGTGCCGCGCTCCATCAACGCGACCTCCACATCGAGGAACCGCTTGATCACCTCAACGTTCGTCGTCGTATGGCGCGTCGGCGAGAGAGTGCGGAATCTTCCGCCCCCGGCCAAGGCCATCGGGATGAGCAGTTGGTCCGCCAAGTGGCGTCCCACCGGGACGTCCGCCGCCAGGTACTGGCGGACCGCCTGGGCCGTCTCCTCGGCGACTCTCTCAGCCGGCACGCCCCGCTGGCCGAATCCGGTAAACACTTCCACCACGTTCTCGCATTGGATCTCGACAATCAAGACGTTGCCGGGACCGGAGGAGTTCCTGATCTCCTCGACGTGCAGACAGGTCTCGTCCCACGAAAGCGCGTTGCGCAGAACGGCCAATTCCCGCCTGGCGATGGCGGCGGGGAGCTGCGCCACCACGGCCCGCGCCAGGCGGCCTTGGATCTCGCCGCGTTCGAGCAGATCGAAGCGCTCGAGCCGAGGGGCGGGCTCGATGCGCACGGTGAACCTTCCGCCGCCCGCCGGATAGAACCCCGGCCGCTCCAGCGAGGCCGTGGCGCGCGGCCCCATCCGGTTGATCGTCGGCAGGAAAGCCTTGTCCAGGAAATCGAAGGGAGGCGCATAGGGATTGTGCGTCCCTCCCTCGAGGACCAGCTCGGAGGCTCCTTCCGCCGTGAGCAACGCCGGGAGCGCCGTCTGCAAGACCAGCGTGCAGCTGCCCGCCGTGCCGACGGTGAAGCGATAGCGTCCGGGGCGAACGCCCTTCGGCGCGAAGGTCAGAGTCCGCGACCCTATAGCGTCGCCCGTCACGTCCGCGTCGCCGACTTCCTGCGCCGCTCTCACGGCGGTCAGGTGCTGGCGCAGAAGCCCGGGCTTCTTGCGCCCGGCGCGGATATTGTCGATGCGAAACGGCCGGCTCGTCACAAGGGAGAGCGCCAGAGAGCTGCGCAGGATCTGCCCGCCCCCTTCGCCGCTCGAACCGTCGATCTCAATCATGCTCCGAGCCCTCTTGGGGGCGCCCGTGGCAGACGCCGATCCGTGGGGATTCGTCCCGCCGGATCGCTGAGCCGGGGCCAACGGCCGCTTCTCCCCGATACCCAGGATACAACAGTCCGGTCGCCAGATAAACTCCAATGCGCAACCGGGGCTATCGACGGACCTCTTTCGCGCCCTTCGCCTTCTCGCGCGGCGGCGACTGCATGCGGGCGCGGCCGCAGACGGGGCACACCCATTTGCGACGTTTGTGGAACGATCGCTTTTCTTCTCGCATCTTCACGCCGCAGAGCCTGCAGTACACCGTCGCGCTCCTCCTCAAGGCAAACGCGCCCGCCGGTTCGCATGAGGATCCTCGAGGGAGCGGGCCTCGCTCGCTGATGTGGCCGGCATGAGTCGCTCTCCCGGAGCGAATGCGGCGGCACGCCGCCGCGCCCCGTATGCGTCTCTTCTTCTGGGGCGTGCGCTTCCGCCGAAAGAACGCTCCGCGCCCAAAAGAGCCTGCGCGCGGCGCCCTTGACATCCCGGGGAAGGTTCAGTCGGGCCTTTGACGAATCGTTCCCACGCCTTGACGCTCCCCGGGAACCTTGTCGAAAAACTGCCGCAGGTCCGCCAGGATCTCGTGCGCCGGTTTCTGATGGATGGTCTCGGCGGGCAGGGAGTTGAGAAAGACCTGGCCGTAGCGCTTGGTGGCCACGCGGCGGTCGAGAACGAGGACGGCGCCGTAGTCGTCCCGCTTGCGGATCAGGCGACCGAAGCCCTGCTTGAACTTGATGACGGCTTGTGGAACGGCGTACCCCGCGAAGGAATCCACGCCGATGGCTTCCAGCTGTTCGACGCGCGCCTGCATCAGGGGATCCGTCGGGACGCGGAAGGGCAACTTCACGAGCACGAGGAGCCTCAGCGCGTCGCCGGGAACGTCGACTCCTTCCCAGAAACTCGAGGTGGCGAACAGAATCGATGTGCGATCGTTCTTGAACCGTTCGAGCAGCGCCTGGCGGCTCTCGTCCCCTTGTCTCAGGCAAGAGTACCCAAGCGAACGCAGAAGGGGCGCCAGCGCGTCATGGAACGCTCTGAGTTGTTTGTAGGAGGTGAAAAGAACAAAGGCGCTGCCGCGCGAGATCTGCAAAGCCGGGAGGAGAAACTCCGTCGCCGTCTTCGTGAAACCCGGCTCGCGAGGCTCGGGTATGTCGAGCGGCACCCCGATGAAGGCCTGCCGTTCGAAGTCGAAAGGCGTATCGAGAAGGAGCGTCACCACCCGCTCGAGCGTGTCGGCGTGAGCCGTCTCCTCTCCGAGCCCGACGCGGTCTAAGAAGAAGTCGAAGCGCCGGTCCACGGTCAGCGTCGCCGACGTCATGACCACCGTTGCCGTCTTCGCATAGATCGCGGCATGCAGGTTCTCGCGAACCTCCAAGGGGAGCGACAGGAGACGCACCGACGTCGCTTCGCCGCCAGACCGGCCTTGGGAGACCTCGATCCAGCGGCAGCGGTTCTCGCCGATCGAATAGAAGTGGTTCAGTTCATTGGCCCGGCCCGCCAGGCGGTTGGCCAGGGAATTCAGTTCCCCGGCCGGATTCTGGAATTCCTCGCGAGCCTCCTGGGGGATCTTCTTCAGAGATGACAGGATCTGCCGCAATCCCTTGGCCAGGCCGGCCGCGTCGTCGCTCGCCGCGGCCAAAGTCCGGCGCAGGCGGTTGGACCAGAAGCCGGTGGCTTCCACTTCGGGCGTGATGCGCAGTTGCATCTCGCGTTGCTCCTCGCTTGGCGTCCCGATGATCTCTCTGACGCCCGCGGCGCACTCGTCGAGAAGCTCTGAGAACGATTCGGCCACGCGTCGGCGCAGGGGGATCAACTCGTCGGAGATCTGCTGCGCCGCCCGGTGAGCCACATCCGACGACGCGTCGTAGCCCACTTGGCTGAGGCGCGCCGTCAGGAAAGGGAGAAGGCCCTGGTTCGAGCGCTCGCGATGGACCAGGCGGTTGAGCAGGCGGCTCAGGGTCCGCCGCGTAATGCGGATGCCGAAATAGTGGGTCGCCACCTCCTCGATATTGTGCGCCTCGTCGAACACGACGCGCCGGTACGGAGGGAGGACGGCGGTGGCGGTGTAGTTGTTCGACTCGAGCCGGAGCGCCAAGTCCGCCATGACGAGGTGGTGGTTGGAAACGATGAGGTCCGCCTTCGCCGCGCGGCGGCGCGCTTGATAGAAGAAGCAATCGCCGTAGTGGAGGCACTTGACGCGGGGGCAATTGTCTCCGTCGCAGGCGACCTGGTCCCAAGCGTCTGCATCGGGAACGAACGCCAGGTCGCTGAGGCTCCCATCCTTCGTTTTGGTCGCCCATTCGAGGATCGCCTCCAGCTGGGAGACCGTCAGGGGGTCGGCGAAAAAATCGGGCGTCCGCCTGAGGTACCCCGCCCGCCGCAAGCAGAGGTAGTTGCCTCGACCCTTCATCAGTTCCGCCTCGAACTCCAGTCCAAGGTGCTTCTGGAGGAAGGGAAGGTCCTTGGTGATCAGTTGCTCTTGGAGATTGATGGTGTTCGTGCTGACCAGGACCCGTTCGCCGTTGGTTTTGGCCCAGTGGATGGCGGGCAGCAGATAGGCGAGGGACTTGCCGGTGCCGGTGCCGGCTTCGATCGCCGCGATGCCGTCGTCGTTGAAGGCGTCGGCCACGGTCCGCAGCATCTCGATCTGCTGGGGCCGGTGTTCATAGCCCGGCATCGAGCGAGCCAGAGGGCCGGACGGGCCGAGGACTTCCCCGAGGTAGGCCGGGTCGAGGGGCCGGCGGTCGCGGGGAACCATGGCGGGGACGACAACGCGGACCCGCTCGACGGCGTTGTCCACAATGTAGGTCCCCACGCCCATGTTGCCGAACCGCGAGGCCAGTTCCACGTCGGCCCCCGAGGGCGTCAGATCGCCGCCCGGGTGGTTGTGGATGACCACGTCGCCTGGCCGCACGTCCCGCTCGATGACGGGTGTCGCAGCCTCATTGCCGAAAGCGCGCGGCTCGGCTTCCTCGACCGCTCGCGACGGCCCGATCCGCCCCAGGAAGAAGACCTCGGCGCCGTCGTACTCGGCAATAGCCTCGCGCATCTGGATCTGCGCCGCAGGAGCGATCCACCGATCGATGGCGCTCTGGGTTGTTTCCGCCGTCATAACGGATTCCAGACTCAGGGCGCGGGCTCCGGCCCCCCTGGATCGCGCCCGCGAGCAGGGGAATCTGGGCAGGAGTCGGCGTCCGGGCTTTGACCCGCCGCGTTTGCTTTGACCGCCTCAGGCCGGCGGCGTTCAAGACCGCGGGGCCAGCTCGCGTGTCGGGAGGACAGCCACGGCGGCCGCGGTCCTCATGGTTTCCCCGCGAACGACTCGGCCAGCCGAACCAACGTCCGGACCATGGCGCCCGTTGCTCCGGGCTCGAAGTATTTCCATTTCTCATCCCGAAAAGCGGCGCCCGCGATATCGAGGTGGGCCCAGACGGTGTCGACGGGAACGAACTCACTGAGGAAAAGGGCGGCGGTGATGGCTCCTCCGTTTTTCGATGAGGAGGTGTTGCTGATATCGGCCACGTCCGATTTCAGAAGATCGCGGTATTCCTCATAGAGGGGAAGTTCGCAGAAATCCTCTCCCGAAGCGGCGCCGGCTTCTTTCAAGCGCTGCGCCAGAGAAGGGTCATTGGACATCAGACCGGTAAGGGAAGGGCCGATTGCCCGCACGATCGCCCCCGTCAGCGTCGCCACGTCCACGACGGCGGTCGCTTTCTCTTCACCGGCCCGGTGCAGGGCGTCGGTAAGGATAAGGCGCCCCTCGGCGTCGGTGTTGATCACGTGAACCGTTTTGCCGGAGCGCGCCGTGAAGACCTCGCCCGGAAGGGTGGCCCGGGGACCCGGCGTGTTCTCCGCGGCGACGAGGACGGCGGTAACGCGGATCGGCAGGGCGAGGCGGGCGATCGCTTCCATGGCGTGCAGGACGGCCGCGGCGCCCGCCATGTCGGCCTTCATTTCCCACATCTTCTCCGCCGGTTTCAGGCAGATGCCGCCCGTATCGAAAGTGATCCCCTTGCCGAGAAAGCACAGGTGAGACGATTGGGACGCGCGGGCGGGGCGGTGACGCAGAATAACCATCCGGGGAGGGTAGTCGCTTCCGGCGCCAACGGTCAGGAGGCCGTTGTAGCCTTCCCGGGCCAGAGCCTTCTCGTCGAGCGCCTGGCACTGAAGGCCCGCGGCGCGGGCGACTCGGCGGGCGTGGCGGGCGAGATCCGCCGGGACCAAACGCCGCCCGGGAGCGTTGGCCAGCTCGCGAGCCGCGTTAACG
>DATKZW010000517.1:0-7222 GCA_035527775.1 Sumerlaeia bacterium
CAGGCCGATCTCGGTCCGGAACCTCACACGGCAGAAGGGATCGCGTCTCAGGGCGGGGACGGCGAGGCCCTCCTGGAAGGAAGCGAGCGCGTCGTCCATCTTCCCCATGAAGCGCAGGAGACGTCCTTTGGCGCAGAGGAGATCGGCGGCCCGTTGCAGTTCCTTTTCGCCGGGGACTTTGAGGAGGGATTTCAACTCGGCGTCGAACTGCGCCACGGCTTCCGCCGTCGCCGCCTGGGCGGCTTGTTTGTCCCCCGAAAGATGCCGCTGTTGCACCGTCGTTTTCACGAGCGTCATCAACCTTTCGCGCAGTCGACTGCGAGCCACGCGCAACTGACTTCGAACTGTCTTCTCCGGCAGGCCGGTCAACCGGCTCGTTTCGCGCAGCGAGCGACCTTCCAGGTGATGGAGCCGGGTCACTTCGCGTTGTCGGGCGGGCAACCGGCTGACGGCCCGCGAGACTCGCTGCTGGATCTCCCTTTTCTGGGCCGTCTCGGATGGCCCCGGCCCCTCCGACGCGATCTCTTCCACGGCATCGAGTGGGACCATGAGGGACCGGCGGCCTCGCCGGATCGTGATCGAGTGCTTGCGAACGATCTGGCGGAACCACCCAGGGAACGCCGCCGGTTCGCGCAGGCTCAGGAGATCGCAGTAGGCGCCGATGAAGGCCTCTTGCTTGGCGTCCTCGGCCAACTCGAAGTCGCCGAGAAACGAGTAGGCGTAAGCGAACGCCATATTCTGGAATCGCCGATAGATGGCCTCGTACGCCTCGGCGTCGCCGAGCTGGGCCCGCAACACGAGGTCTTCTACTGTTTCCGCTTGGCTCACGTCCGGCTCGCGTCGAAGGACTGCGTCAGGATCTCGGATCGAGATGGGTTGAGAGCGTTCTTCGCAAGGCGTCGGATCCGTCTGCGGGGCAGGCGTCTCGGGACGCGCTGAGCGAGGGAACTGGCCTCAGACCCGGATTGTAGCACGCCGCCGGCCTGCCTGTAATGCCGGATCTCGCCGCGATCTCCCTTTCCCTCGCCCGACTTGTTTGCCTTCGGCGCCTCACGCCTGGCGCCCCGACCGGACAGGGCCCGCCTCCTGAGAATAAAGCCGCTCTGGGAGCATGGATGGGGAAAGAAAAACCGCAGTTTTTCTTTCAGAGGGGGGATGTCTTTATAGATGACTCATCTTATTGGAGTTGTGGGACTATGATGGAAAAAAAGGCGGCCAGAAAACCTCGTTCCGAGGCAGCCGAAGAAGGAAGGGGAAGTCCCACGTTTTCCTTCAGTCCGTTGCGATTCAAGATCCGGAGTTCAGGGTCCAGGACTCCCCGCCAGGGGTCCTGCGCCCGGGGGTTTTGCATCGGGATGAAATGGGGTCTGGGGCGATCCGTATTCGCGGAGGATGAGTTCCTTGAGTTTTCGGGCGGCTTGCTTGCGGACGGCGAGGCTCTCGTTGTGGAGAGCGCGTTCGAGTCGGGCGATCTCGGGAGACACCCCGGGCGGAAGGGGCGGCTCGGCGTCGGGCGCAGGCGCTTCGTCTTGGGGGGTCTTCTCGGCGCCGCGCGGCGGCTTGGGGGTGAGCGCCGCAAACAAGTGGTCCAGGCGGGTTTCGGGGACGCTCTCTCCGGCCAACGCGGGCTTGGGCGGCGCGCTCTTCTTGGCGGGAGCGACATCAACGGCAAAATCCTCCGGCTCGAAGATTTCCACTCCGAGCGATTCCGACTGGGGAGTCGTGGGTCCCTGCTCGCCTTCGCTTTCCTCGCCATCGAGATCCCCAAGACCGCCGTCGAGGCGATCGAAGTCGATGTCAAGGTTCTCAAGGTTGACGCCGAGGGCCTCGATTGCGAGCAGTTCTTCCTCGATCTTCTCGTTCCCGAGCGGAGCGGCGCCGGCAGGCGCAGGTTCGGGGCTTTTCTCCAGGGCCGCGGTCGGTGGCGACACGGGGGGGGCGAATTTATCTGGCTCGGTGAACTTGTAGGCTGCGTATTCTGGAATGGTTGGATCAGGCCGTTCCAGCGCTGGAAGGAGCAGTTTCTCAAGTTCACCGGCCAGAGCCTTGTCAAGAGCCGCCAGATCCGGGCCCGAGGAAGACGGAGTCGCGGGGGCTGCGGCTTGGCCAGGGACCGACCTCGAGCCGAACTCCGCCATTTCCCGCAAAGTCAAGCCACAGAGGGGGCATGAGGAATCCCCCGCATCGAGTTTCATGGAACACTGGGGGCACTTCTCGAACATTGGTCGATCCACGCGCAGTTTGCTCTCCCCTCGGTTGCGGACCCCAATGAGGAACGCCCATTCCGTTTTCGGTCTGCGGGAGGCTGACGAGCGATGCTCCAACAGACGGTCCGGCGCTTCGGGGAAAGCGATCGAACCGAAGTCCCGGAAATCGCCGCCTTGACTTCCCCGTTTTCCTGTGACTCTTCCCTGCGTCTGCCCTCCCCAGTGGCTTTACCCAAAGAAAGCGTACTCAACCTGTCCGCAGTGGTGTTTCTTCCTCTCCCCGGTTTTGTGGCCGACGGGCATAGCGCCGCTGAGGCGCTTGGCAAACTTCGGGTCGTCGGCGTGTTGGAAAACCTGGTTGATCGTGACGATTGTGAGGCCGCCTTCCTCGGTCTTAACGGCAAACCCTTTGAGCGTGCAGGAGCAGCCGTCGTCGGGACGAAAGATTGATGAAGGATGCAGGAGGACGTCGAGAAACCGCTTCTGTTCCTGCTCGAACCGCGCATTTCCGTCCCTATCCACTGTGCACCATTTTCTTTCATTGTTTGTCAGGAATCTCACGTTTAGGCGCATCACTCACCCCCCGGAACAATTCGGCTGATGACAACTCGCCCGTGTCCCATAACGCCTCCGCCCTTCACTGATAACAACCAGTAAGTCCAATCGCATTGAGCGGATAGGGTTGCCGCACTCTGATCCAGTAATTGAATGGCATGTTTACCGATACCTGTCAAGCATTATTATTGAGAACATTCCTGCCATCGAGGCGCGCCTCGACTCGGGTAACGGCCTGCTCCCGGTAACGCTCGGCATGGCACAGGCCGCCGGATTGCGGTCCGACCGGACAGGGCCTGCCTCCTGACAGCAAAGCCGCTTCGGGAGCGTGGATGGTGAAAGAAAAACCGTCCCCTTTTTCAGGAGGGGCGGCGTTTCAATGGATGACTCAGATTATTAGCGTTACAGGACGTTGGAAGGACGCGGAGGGGCGAAATCGCCCCTTTTCTGCGCGCTTTTCGAGTGCGGGTGGGCGCTCGATGGTGAAAGAGGATCTCGAGTACTGTGATCCGCTCGAGATGACGAGTGGAGGGTCGCCGATCCATACCGGGCCCTCTTCCGGGCGTTTCGGCCTTCGGCCTCACCCCCGGCTACTCATGTTGTCCCCCCTTCGGGGGGATTGTAGGGCACAGCCTAGAACCCCGGCTCGATCACCATTGTCTTGGAGCGTTCCTGGAGGGTCGTGACGCCGGGGATGCCTCGGGGGGCCTGGCCTTGGGGGAGTTTCGGTTGGAGGGCGACGCGCACGTCGAGTTCGTCCATGAAACTGTTCTCGTCCTTGGTGTTGTCGTCCTCGTCGCGGTCGTCGTAGATGTCGTGCTCGAAGCCGACGCTGAAGAGAAGGAGGGCGTCGTGGAGATCGCGTTCGAAGGCCAAGCGGAGCTCGCGCAGGCTCGAGGCGCGCGAGTCCCAGTCGCCCTCGATCTGGGCGCCCCACTTCGGCCCGACGCGGCCGCCGAGAACGCCGGTCACCTCGAAACGGTTGTCGTTTTCGGTGAAGCGGTCGCGGCGGCGGTCGCCGATGTCCTCATCGAGTTCCTCGCGGAAACTGGCCGTCCATTGGGTCCACCACAATTGCGAGGGTGACTTGTAGCCCACCGACGTGCGCCACCCCATGGAGGAGTCGATGAAGGCGAGCGGGTCGCTCGGGTGATAGATCTGGCGTTCGGAGAGGTCGACGCCCGTGCTGACGCTGAGGGTGTTGGCGGCGTTCATCCAAGCGGCCCAGGCGCCGTACTGGCTGAGGAGTTCGAGGGGATAGACCTCGCCGCCGCCGATGAAGTTGTGAAAGGCGCGCAAGCCGAGGGTCAGGCGGGGCCGGGCAAGGATGTAGCGCAGGACGGCCTCGATGTTGTGCTCGCGCAGACGGAAATTGTAAAGGTCGCTGCGGGCGAAACGATTGCCCATCTCCGCGTACCAGTCCCCGAGATGATGCTCGGTCGTGGCGCGATAGCGGTAGGTCAGTTCCCCGGTCAGGGCGTCGGTGAACCGGGCGTTGAGGCGCACGAGGGCGTCGCCGTAAACGAACCCGTCCGAAACGTCTCGCTTCAGGTTGAACTCCTCGTCTCCGATCAGGAACGTATCGGGGTCGATGAATTCGAGTCCCCCTTCGGAATTGTGGGGGATATGGTTGTGCAGGCCCATGGCGGCCAGGTCGTCGAAGAGTTGGTCGTCGTAGTATTCGTAGTCATCGCCCTCGCGCATGGCGACGCCGGCGCCCGCTCCGAGCTTCGTTAGCAGCGTAAAACGCTGGCTCAGCCGCCAACGCCACATCAGAGCGTGGTACCAGTCGGCGCCGCGGACGTAGGCGTCGTCGTCCTGATCGACGGTGTTGAGCCCCTTGTCGAGATTGTTGAAAAGGTTCAGATCGGTGTGGTAGTAGACTGGCAGATTCCAAAGGCGGAGCCAAGCCGTTTCGAGGGTGACCTGGGGCGCGCGGACGGCGGCGCGTCCCCAGCGTCGGGCCGAGATGCCTTCGTCCTCGCGTTCGCTGATGATCAGTTCCGGCTGCTCGTCGAAGTCGCGAGCGTAGTCGTCAAGGTGGGAGAAGTTGGTTATGCGGTCGCGACCGATGCGGTCTTTGACTTCAAACAGGACGCGGGCGACGAACTGCTCGCGCGCCCAGGTCAGAGCGGTGCGGGCGCGGCGCTCGACGACGCGTTGGCGCTCCACGTCGCGGAAGAGATCGAGGACTTCGTCGTAGAGCTCCGGGTCGCTCAGCCAATCGACGTTCAGGAGCCAGTCGACGTTGTCGGCGACCTGGGACTTGTGCTTGATCAGGGCCTGATAGCGCCCCATCTCGTCGGCGTCGTCGTAGCGCTTCGCGCGCACCGTGCCCGGAACGACGACGACCGCGTCGGTCGGCGTGCGGCTGCGGTCGTAGACCGTGTACTCCGTATCGCTGTCGACTTTGCGGTCGTTGTCGCTCAGGCCGTAGAGTTCGAGTTCGCCGTGGTGGCTTCCGTAGTTGAACGAGTACTTGTAGGTTAGACCTCCGCCGAACCCTTTTTTTGTGAGGTAGTCGGCGAAGAGAGTCAGATGGCCGCGCGATTTCGTCACCATGACGTCGTCGTCGGTGAGGGAAGGCTCTTCGGTGAGGTGGTGGTACACGTAGCCGACGCGGGCCCACGCTCCGACTTTTGACTTGTAGCCGAGGCGAACAAACCACGGCGAGCCCTCGCGAAGGGATTTCGAGTAAACGGGCAGGTAGAAGAGGGGCATCTTGTGAAGATAGAACGTGGCGCCTTTGAGAAACAGGCGGTCCTTCTGGTAGAGGAGGATCTCGCGGGCGCGGATGCGGTAATGGGGGACCGAGAAGTCGCATCCCGTGACGGTCGAGCGCTGGAAGAGGCTTTCGTCCGCGCCGAGACGCTCGAAACTGGGGTCCGCCGCGGTTTCCTTTGGGTTGTAGCGGAAATAGAGGGGCCCGTAATGGCCCCGGGCCTGGAAAGCGACGCCTTCCTCGTCTCTGAAGCTGTAGCGGAGCCGCTCGGCCTGGATGTCGCTTCCCTTCCCGGTCAGTTCGACGTTGCCGACCGCCGTGACCTCCTCGCGGGGCACGTCCAGACTCAAGGTGTCCGCTTCGAGAATCAGACCTTTGTAGTAGATGCGGGTCCGCTTGTTGGCGTAGATGACATTGGAATCCTCGTCGTAGTCGAGATAGCCCTCCTCGGTCACGACGAGGAGACGATCCTCATCCGCCTTATCCCCGCTGGGCGGCTCGAAGACGATTCTCTTCTGACCGGCTGCGCCCTCCCCTTCGGGCGGCGAGCCCGTCGCCCCCTTCTCGAGGGTCTCGCGCTCTTCCGGAGCAAGAGACGCCCCTGTACCCGTCTCGCCGGTCTGAGCGACGGCCAAGGCCGGCGCCAGGGCCACAGCCGCCAGGGCCACGATGAGGATCCGGGCGGGAATTGCGCCCGGGGAGGAGCGAGCGGACAGGGTCCGTGCGAGTGTTCGGATCATTGCATTCCTGGTTCTATCCCGCCCTTGGAGATCTGCGTTCGCGCGCCCAGGGATCGCGTCCGGGGTCGCCTCCTCACCGATGGACGGTTCGATGTAACATGAACGCTCCCAACATTGTCAACAAAACATTCGGCAAAAAAACGACGAGGGGGCCCGCTCCCGCCCCCTGCTGGGTCAGACGGGAACCGTAGTGCATGATGCCGTAATAGACCAGGAGCAACAGAAAGGCAATGGTGATGCCGACCGATTTGCCCGAGGGGCGGACGTAGACGGCCAGCGGAACGCCGATCAAGGCAAAGGCAAAGCAGGCCAGGGAGATGGAGATCCGTTGAAACGCCTCGGCCCGCAGCAAATGGACTCTCTTGTGAAGCCGCAGCTTTCCGTTCTCGTCCACTCTGGGCCGGGCCAGGTAGCCGGCAATCTGGCTGCGGATCTCGCTGAGGGTCATCGTTTCCGGTTTGCGCTTCTCTCCGAGGGGGCCGCCGTCGTCCGAATCCGGGCTCATCTCCAGGGTCCCCTGCTTGAAAGGGATGACGCTGTAGCGTGGGTCGTCCCGCTCCCCCATCATATGGGCCGTTCCGTTGAAAAGTCTCAAGACGGCCTTGCGGCTGACCGAATCGCTGAGGATCTCGCCCGAGGAGGCAAAAAACAGGATCTTGGTGAGGGCGGGTTGCGTCTCCAGTTTGTCCTTCTTCTCTTCTAAGAGCCTTTTGCCGCCCCGCGGGGCCTCCTCGCCCGTCCATAGCAGGATCGTGTTGGGGTCCTCGGCGAAAGGTTTGCCCGCGCCCCGGTTCCAGATATCGCGGATTTCGGTTTCGGTTCGCGCGATGGATGAGACGCGAACAGCGGCGATGTCTCCCCGCCAGGCGCCTTCCGCCGCGTTCTCCTTGCCCGGCAAGCCGCCGATTCCGATGCGGTCGAGGCGAGCGACGCCGGGCCCCTCCAGGGACCCGAGCGCCCTGTCGCCGTCCAAATACACTTGCCAAGCGTTCGGAGAG
>DATKZW010000518.1:0-2087 GCA_035527775.1 Sumerlaeia bacterium
TTCCCGTGACTACGATCTGATCGACCGCCTTTTCGCGGCACATTCGGGGAATGTCCTCGATGGCGCCGGCGTCTTCGCGCGATTCATCTCTCTTCTCGCCGCAATAACCCACGAAGACGTAGCAATCCTCTTCGGCTCTCAAGCGGGCGGCGATCGTCTCCGCCTGCCGACGGTCGGCGATGGCGAGAATGCGCGTCTTGTAGAGTTGGATGGCGTAGTGCGCCAGATAGCGGGGGAGAATGGCGAGGGCGAAGTAATCGAGACCCGACAGCAGGAGGACTTTGCGGCCGACCTGCTTGTAGAGAACCAGGTTCGTGAACAAGCTGATGGCGAGAATGTCGGCGATCGTCGTCGCGCAGAGCACGAGGAAGATGTTGATGCGGCTTCGAAGGATGCGCCTTTCGTATAGTCCGAGAATGAGGCCGGTGACGACCACCGCGATCCCGGCGAGCAGCGCGGCGCCCTTCGACGTGGAGAAGGGAACGTGCCGCAGGAAGGTGACGTTGACCAGGAAATAGGTGAACGCCGCCGCAAAGGCGTCGTACATCATCCAGTAGAAGGGGGCCACCCGTCCCGCCCTTCGGAAAAGCGCCAAGAGAATGCGTCTCGAAATCTTGAGGGCCGCCGCCGGTTGTCCGTTCTGTCGTCGAGAATCGCTCAAGGCCACTCCCATCCTTCGCGAGAAACAAGTCGGCCCGACAAGGAGTACGGGGCATGATCCGAATCTGGAGCGGAGTTGTCAACTCCTACGGCGGCTGGGTGCGGCGGCTGTCGCGCTTTCGGCGCTTCCAGAGGCTTTGGAGCCGCTTCTTATCTCTCCGCGCTTGGCTAGCCGGACAGAAACTCCCGTCCGAAGCTTCTGCCGTGCTTGAAGAGAGCGTCGATGTTCTCGTGCGGGACCTCGGGCATGATGCTGCTCGTGGAGGAGAGCACGAAGCCTCTGCCTCTCCCCGCCAGTTGAAACGATCGCTCGACGGATTTCCGAACGTCTTCGGGCGCGCCGTGAGGAAGGGTCGTCGTTACGGAAACACACCCCCATACGCAGATGGGACGGCCTCGGCGGTCCTTGAGATTCACGATGTCCTCGTACCTCACCCCGTGCTCTTCCTCGAACCCTTGAAGGCCGACGACTCCGAGCGACAGGATGTCGTCCAGGATGGGGTTGATGTTGCCGTCGCAGTGCCAGATGACGCCGATCCCGCCGCTGATGAGCGGCTCGAGACACCAGCGCAGTTCGGGGAAATAGAGGGCCCTCAGAACGCTCGGCGAGACGATCGGGCCGGTGGCCGTGCAAATGTCCTGGCCCCCGTAAACGAACGGCGCGACGCCGTATTTCTCGCGCGCCAGAACAATGGCGTGGTTGTACAGTCTCCCGCAGATAGCGGTGTGATGGTAGTATCGCCGGATCGCCTCAGGATACTCGAGAATGGCCAGGAGGTAGTTCTCGTATCCCCAGCGTGTGTAGCCTCCCATGAAATCCGCTTGCCCGAAGTCGTCGATGAACAGGACTTCTCCTTGGGTCCTCTCGATGCGCTGCCGGATATTGTGGGCGTAATTGTGCGCCGCTTCTTCGAGATTGAACTCCGCTTCCACCTTGGAGTCCGGGGGAAGCTGCTCGATCCGCCTCACGATATCCTCGGGTCGCGATATGCGCTCGGTTCCTCCAGGCAACGGCTCGGAAGCCATTCGGCCTTCTTCGATGTTGCGGTGCGCCTCGCTTGGGTAGTACCATTGCGGGACCAGATTGATGCCGCAATGACGGAGGTAGTCGAAGAAAACGCCCTCCCTGTCCGACCAGTAGTCGCGGCGTGCGGCTCGGCTCATATAAGAGGAGTTCGTCATCCAGCAGTAGTTGATGCACGGCTCGTCGACGCGTTCGCGCGAGAGCGTCGCCAGGGCGATGTCGCTTCCCTTCATTTCATTCCTCCGCAGCCTGCGCCAGGCAGCGTCCGCCGCGGCTCCCGACGATCTTGCGGACCTTCGGCGTCATGACCGCTTTCGTTCCAACACGAGAACCCAGTCCTGCAGAGTCGGCGAAGGCGGCGCTTCCCAGCAACCGGCCGCGTCGGCTCTTACTTCTCCGAGGA
>DATKZW010000519.1:0-2609 GCA_035527775.1 Sumerlaeia bacterium
ATCGACGTCCGCTTCATCCCGCGAGAAATGGCGCGTCTGTTCTTTCTGTCCCAGGAATACGCCAACCGGAGCCGCACCGACAGCGAGTTCATCACCGACTGCTATCAAGTCTTCCTCAACCGTGCGCCCACCCAGACCGAACTGACCAACTGGACGAGCGGCGTGTGGAATCGCTCGCAAGTCATGACCGTCTTCTCGGAGTCGGAGGAGTTCGCGAACCGGATAGAGGGCCTGTATCCCGGCCTCGGAGGCGTGGCGACGCGGAACTTCGTCACAACCATGTATGTCGGTCTTCTCGACCGGCTCGTGGATCAGAGCGGGCTCGAATACGCTTCGGACCTCTTCGACGCGGCCTTCGCCGCCCAAGGTTTTGTGGCACAGCCGCCCTCGGCTGTGACGTCCCCGGGAGCATCCCCCGGCGAGGGCGCCGGGGCCACAAGAAAGAGAAGCGGCGTCGAGGCCGTCCGCGCGCAGGCGATTCAGATGGGACGCGAGGTGATCGTCTCGGCGGAGTTTCTCGGCAAACAGCCCACGACGGCCGACTACGTCACGCGCTTCTATCGCGCCTACCTCGGTCGCTTCCCCGGCGACAGCGAGGTCGCTTACTGGAGCGGCGAACTCGGCGCGGGCCGGCAGACTTATGACAGCGTGATCAACCTTTTCGCCAATTCCCAAGAGTTCACCGCGCGGCTGAATCTGTTCTTTCATTGAGAACGTTTCGGAGGGCTCCCAGCGCCGGAAACGGGAGACGGAGGATTGCGCCCACGTAGGCGCCGGGCTCCGCTTTCCCAAAAGGAAGCGCGAAGAGTCCGTCGGCGCGCCTTACCGAGTTCCGCTCCCACGCGGATCATGCCCACGAGGCAGCGGAATGGGAGAGTCCCGCTCCTAATCCCCTCCCACTTGCGTGAAGCCTCACAAGGCGGCGAGCCGTTTGAGGTGGATAAGAATGGCGGTGATGTCGGCGGGGTTTACGCCCGGCAAGCGCGACGCCTGGCCCAATGTGGCGGGGCGGCGAGCTACAAAGACCTGGGCCGCTTCCTTGCGCAAACTGGGGATCTCTGAGTAGTCGAGGTTCTCGGGCAGGAGTTGCGTTTCGAGACCGCGCTGACGCTCGGCCTGCTCGTCTTGTCGCTTGATGTAACCGGCGTACTTCGTCTGGATCTCGACCTGCTCGCGGACGCGAGGGCGCAGCGCGTAGGGTCCCCTCGGATCGGGGGCGCGGGCGTCCGGATCGGAGCGGCCCGCTTCGGCCCAAGCGTCCTCAGCGATCGTCTCGTCCGAGGGGCCGAGTCCCCACTCGCAGAGCATGTCGTGCGTGACGCCGGGACGAGCAAGAAGCCGCTCGAGGGTGACGGTTTCCGTCGGCATGACGAGCCCTGCCGCTTCGAGCTTCCCCGGGTCGAGGTCCGCGGGCTTCACCCGCGTTCTCGCGAGCCGATCGCACTCGTCGGCCACGCCGTCGCGGAAGCGCTCGAACCGCCGCCACCGGGCGTCATCAACGAGGCCAATCTCGCGCCCGCGCGGCGTCAGGCGCAGGTCGGCGTTGTCCTGGCGCAACAGGAGGCGGTACTCGGCGCGAGAGGTGAAGAGCCGGTAAGGCTCGGGCGCGCCCTTCGTGATGAGGTCGTCGATCATGACGCCGATGTACGCCTCGTCGCGCCGGAAGGTAAGGGGCGGCTCGCCGCGCAGTTTGAGGACGGCGTTCGCGCCCGCGACGAGGCCGAGGGCCGCGGCCTCCTCGTAGCCGGTGGTTCCGTTCAGCTGGCCGGCGAGATACAGTCCGGGAATCCCTCGCGTCTCGAGGGTCGCGCGCATCTGCGTCGGAGGAAAAGCGATGTATTCAATCCCGTAGCCGCAACGCGCGATCTCGACGTTTTCGAGTCCCTCGATGGTCCGCAGGAAGGCCTCTTGCGCGTCCGCGGGCAGACTCGTCGACACGCCGTTGACGTAGACGAGGTCGTTCCCCAAACTCTCGGGTTCGAGGAACACCTGGTGGCTGTTGCGGTCGGGGAAACGTTCGAGTTTCGTCTCGATGGAGGGACAGTAGCGGGGCCCCGTGCCGGTGATTTTCCCCGTGTAAAGGGGCGAGCGATCGAGAGACTCCCGTATGATCTCGTGGGTGCGCGGATTGGTTCGCGTGATGGCGCAGGCGATCTGAGTCTGCTCGATCCGGTCGGTCATGAAGGAAAGGGGCGGCGGCGGGTCGTCGCCGTATTGCTGCTCGAGGTCGTCCCAGCGGATCGAGTTGCGGCGCAGGCGCGCGGGTGTGCCGGTTTTCAGCCACTGGGTTTCGAGCCCCAGATCGCGCAGGTTCTGGGCGAGATGCATGGCCGCCCGTTCCCCCCAACGGCCTCCGGGATGGGACTCGAGGCCCACGTGAATGACGCCGTCGAGAAACGTCCCCGCCGCCACGATGACCGCTCGGCAGTCTACGCGCTCGCCGCCCGCCAGCTCGACGCCGCACACGCGACCCTTCGAATCTGTGCGGATTCGTTCCGCCATGCCTTCGGCCAAATCCAGATTCCCGAACGTCGTTTCGAGGCGGCGTCGGACCCAGGCCGGGTAGGCGATCTTGTCGGCCTGAGTCCGCGGCGCGCGTACGGCGGGGC
>DATKZW010000520.1:0-9398 GCA_035527775.1 Sumerlaeia bacterium
GGTCCGATCTTCCTCTTCGCCGAGCTCCGCTTCCGGCGCGTCTGTTTCTGCTTTGGGCGCTTCAGGCGTTTCGCGACACGCCTTAGCCGCCTCGTCCGCGGGTCCCGGCGGAGACGGCAAGATTGCCTCGTCGATCCGATCTCGCCCGGCGACCACGCCGGAAAGAACAGCCAGCCTGTCGATCATCCTGAAAAAGCGACTTCCCCCGGAGGTCTCGCAGGCCCGTCTGCGGATCCCCGGCGCGGCGGCGGCAGCTGCGATAACGCTCCGCACTGCCTTCTCAACCTGGCTCGGACCCGCGATCTTGCGTTCCCGAACCGCCTGCTCGACAACGTAGAGTTTCTCCAGCGCGAATCGCTTCACGTCATCCGCGATGACTTCCGCGGGAAGGATTTCATCCCGGAGATCCTTGATCTCGCCGACAATCCTTTCCAGCTCCTCCTCTTCAACGCGCCGTTCAATCCCACACCGACGCAGGACCATCCAGCAGACCTCGATCCCGTACATGGCGACGTCGGTGATCCGCTTCGTGAACTCGCCGATCGGAGCGTCCAGTCGGAGGTTCTCGAAAGCCCTGTGAACATCGGGAAACCATCTGAGGCAAACCTCTTGCTCGGCAGCAGGGGCGTTCGCGGCGATTAGATCCTTTATCTGCCCCGGCAGCTCCATGATGAGAGCGAGACGATAGAAGAATCTGGGCTTGTCCAGGACCTTCTCGTCTTTATCCGCAAGGATGTTCGCCCAAGCGGCCCAGGCCAGCCTTCCCGGCGCCTTGCGAGCAGTGGCGCGCGTCTGAGCCAGAGCCCGGTGCAGCCGTCCCGCGGGGTTGCTTCCGTCTACCATCGCAGGCCCCCTCCCCTTCCCCCGAACTTCGGCGCCCTTGCTCGCCGCGCTCCCCTCGAGGTTCGAGTCATTCCACGGTTTCGCCGCTCTTCACTCTTGTCGCGTTCACGGTCTGAAGCCACGTCTGCGCCATCAAGTAGCACCCGGCCATGGTCGGATGCACGCCGTCGCCGGCCCAGTAGTCCGGCGACGCTTTCCGGGCCGCTTTGTCGAAGGCGGACTGAAAGGGCACAAACGCGGCCTGGAACGTCTGGGCGACTTTTTTGGCCGCCGCGCGGTATCCGTCGAACTCCGGGAACCATTTCTCATCGACGGCGCCGCACCGCAAAACGAAGGGCTCGCAGATCACCAACTTCACCTGCGGCAAATCGCGCCGCGTTCGTTCGATCAGATCGAGGCGCCCATTCTGCTAAACCTCCAGCGTGCCGTCGTAGTTTCCGCCCAGTTTGTGCCAGATGTCGTTCACGCCGATCAGGATGCTCAGAACGTTCGGCTTGAGGACAATGCAATCCTCCTGCCACCGAGCGGCCAGCTGCGGAACCTTGTTTCCGCTGACGCCGCGATTGTAGCACTTCAGCCCCTCGCCCGCCCGCTCGGCCAGCAGCTGCCACGCGATCAAAGCTGCGTAGCCCCTTCCCATCCCGCCGACGTTGTTGGGGGAGCCGCTTTCTTCGCGGCTTCGCCCGGCATCGGTTATCGAGTCGCCCTGGAACAGAATGACGTCGTTCTTCTCGATCATCGGGTACGGCCGGACGGCCCGCGGGGTCTCGTCGGGCGCGCTCGGCGCGCCCGACGCCGACGCGCCCAGCACCGTTGCGGCCGTCGCCAAGGACCCGGCCTTCAGAAAATCTCTTCGCCCGGGAAGGATCTCTTTAGCAAGCGGATCGGTTCGCATTTTCGCCTCCTGCGAAGCTGATAGGATTCGGGCGGCAGGGGGGCCGTCGCCCGCCGTGGATCGACGCGAGACGCCACGTCCCCTTTCCCGCCCATGCCGACAGGACGCCGGTCCGACCCGGCGAGATGAAAGCGCAGCCGGCAAACCGCATGATGCGATCTGCCGGCGACCTTTTTCAAGGACTTTTACCGCGACCCAAGCGCTGAACCGCCCAAATGCAGAGTGCGGAGTGCGGAGTCGATGAGGTCCTGGAACTCTTCGGATGCGATGACGGCGCCGCCCAGGGGCTTGGCCTGAGTGCGGACGCCGTCTAAGCCGCCGCGGGATTGGACCTCCGCCGCCAGCCAAAGATGGCGCCGGCGCCAGCCTTGGAAGAGGACCTGGGAGGAGCCCGCCGACCGTTTCCGTTTCAGCCGATGGGCCGCGCGGAGGGAGAGAAGCGCGCCGCAGCGGACTCTCCCGGACCGCGGATGGACCTCACGCCTTGCGTTGCTCGGGCGCTTTTTCCGGCGAGTGGACGACGCGGATCCCGTACATCTGGCAGAAGGCTTCGACGTCTCGACGATGGTTGCCGTAGAAGACGGCTTGGTGGAATCCCAGGACGTCTCGCGCGTCCTCGACGTCGTCCATGGCGATCTCGAAACTGGTCCGGCACCCGCCCGCGGGAGGGGTGCTCACGTTCCCGACGACCGTCCCCGTGTCGAGGATGAGTTCGTTGGGGTTCTGGAAATCTATCAGGGTGACGGGCTGGCCTTCGCGCCAGAGGACTTGCATGGACACGCCGATGTCCGATTCGGAATGGGAGCGCAGAATGTAGGGCTCGCGCGGCCGGTCGAAACCGTTGAGCCGCGTTCCGCATGTGCAGTGGGCCGCGATGAGCAGGTTCTTGACGGTCTCCGGAACGGGATCGTTCATGAATCCGGGCTTGTCGAACAAGTAGCTCACCAGAAGCAACGAGACGGACGCGAAGAGGTCCGCCTCGCACCCATACGTCACGCCGGCGTCCTGGAAGAGGGTCGCGGCCATGCAAGGGGGGGTCGGCACGACCTTTGACGAAACCATCCCGAGGCAGTCCGTGGTGATGGCATTGGAGGATTCATCCCGCACAAGGCGTTTGGCCGTCATGAAAGACCGCGCGGCGTTGAGCAGGTCTTGGCCGGTCGGCTCGACGGTCTTCTCCGCCCCGCGGCGCATTTTCCGGGCGACTTCGCGGGTCTCGTCCGTCACGGGCATGCGCGCGAACAGTTCGTGCAGCGACGATCGGGGCACGGTGCGGACCTTCGTGCCCAGGCGCTCCAACTCGGCGTCGCGACGTTCGCCTCCGCTGACCACCAGTAAACGCGTCTCCTCGAGCTGACGCTTGGCGCGCACCATGCGCAAGGCCTGTTCGACCGCGCCCGTATCGAGGGACGAGACGACGTGCACGCCGGGGCGGCGCGAGATCTCGAGAACGTGCCCAGTGAAGGCGACGCCGATCGGGGCGAAGATGATGGTGGGAACATTCTGACGCGCGATGACGTCCGCCCAGCGCCATGCTCCGAAGTGCTGGAGGCTTACCAGCGCCGCATCGGGCTTCGCGCTTTTCAGTCTTCCGACAAAGGCGTTCACGGCGTCGTCGCTCTCGAGTGGATCGCGTTCCGCGCGCAGCCTGACGCCAACCCGCTGGGCCGCCTCGCCAAAGGTCCGTTCGTACTCCTTGCGGCGACCCTCCACGTCGTACGCCGTGCCCGGCCACCCGAGCCAGTAAGGCGGCTTCTGGCGGACCACCACGCTTGTGACCCGCGTTCTCGGCCGCGGGCGGAGGCTCGCCAAGTCGATGGTCTCCCCGAGGTCGCCGTCGGCGGCTGCTCGCCGGTGCGACGCTGGAGTCCAATGGCATCCCGCCAGGGGCGCCGCCAGCGCCGCCGCCGCCGATGTCGCCAGGAAACAGCGCCTCGAAATCCGGCAACAACCGCATTCTCCCATGTTCGTCCGTCTCGTCGAGTCTTCGCGCATCGTCGAATCTTCAGGCATCATCCCTTCTCCTTCCCTTGACGTGTTCATCGCGCTCGGAGCGTCCAATATAAAAAAAACGGTGGTGGGATCGTCTCTTGCTCCAGCAGCGCTGGAAGGCCGGCAAACCCCACCATCATTCTTGGAGGAACAACGCCGCCCCGCTTGCCTATCCCCTTACGGCGCCTGGAACTGCTTTTCCACCTCATCCACCTTCTCGCTCAGGCCGACGACGATGACCGTGTCCCCCGTACGGATCTGGTCCTCTCCGCGAGGAACGGTGACGTGACCGTGCCGGACGATGGCGGCGATCAGCACGCCTTCGGGCGTACCGATCTCGATGAGGGGCTTTCCGACGAGAGGGGCGCCCTTTTCGGCCCGGAGTTCGATGACTTGAACCTTCCCCTCCTCCATGAGGGACACCCGCTCAACCCGGCTGCCGAGGACGAGGGTCATGACGCGGTCGGCCGTTACGTGGCGCGGGCTGACCGCGAGGTCGATGCCGGTTTTCTGCACGAGGAAGGCGTAGTCGGGGCGGTTGATGCGGGCGACGGTCTGCTTGACGCCGAGTTCCTTTGCAAGCAGGCAGGCCATCACGTTGTCCTCGTCGTCGCCCGCCACGGCGATGAAAACGTCTGAGGACCCGATGCGTTCCTCCTTGAGGAACCCCATTCGCGTCACGTCTCCGCGAATGATCGTCGTGCGGGGCAGCCGTTCGCTCAGGTACTCGCAACGGTCGAGGTCCGGATCGATGAGCTTGACGCTGAAGTTGCGCGTTTCGAGCGTTTCGGCAAGAAAGAGTCCGCCGTTTCCCCCGCCCGCGATCGTCACGTTGCGCACCGGTTCGCTCTCCGCGTGAAAGAGTCTCTGCGCCTCGGCCATGCGGTCGGGAAGGCCGATGATGGTGAGTTTGTCTCCGGGGAAGAGAACGTGGTTGCCTTTGGGAATCACCACCTCATCGTCGCGCGAGCGAGTCACCACCAGCACCCCCGGCGGCATCTTGCAGTCGATGAGGGCCGAATGGCAGAAGGGCGACTTGCGGTCGAGGATGAACTGGCGCAACTGCACTTTGCCTTGCGCGTAATGGTTGATGGCGAGGGCGTTGGGATTGTCGAGGAACTTGACGATCTCGACGGCGGTGAGCTGCTCGGGATTGAGCAGCAGGTCGATGTCGAGACACTTGCGCAAGTTCACTCGGGAAGTGTCCAAGCTCCAGGCCGATCGCGCGCGAACGACCGTCCGGACGGGCGCCATCTGCTTGGCGAAAAAAGCGGCCAGAAGATTGACCTCGCACGAGTCGGTGAAAGCCAACAGCAGTTGGGCTTCCCGGATGCCGGCGCGCTCAAGGACCTCGGGGCTCGCGCCGTTGCCGTAGAGGGTCTGCACGTCGAACATCTCCGCCACTTCGACCAGGGCCTGTCTGTTGCGGTCGATGAGGACGACGTCCAGGTCCTCCGCCTGCAGAAGGCCCGCGATGTGCCGCCCCATCGTGCCGGCGCCGATGATGACGACTTTCGTGATTGTTTCTTTGGGTTTCATAGAACCGAGCAAAGGATTCCAGGCTTACCCGGCAACGAAAACGCTCGCGCAAGGAGCCAAAAGCCGGAAGCCGGAAATCGGAATCGAGAGATCAAGGGCCCGGATGCCCAGAACAGCGGGCCTCAGACCTTCACCGTCCAAGCGACGCGGCGTCCGGCGGCGATCGTTCGAGTGGAGGGCAGGTGGACTTCCCCCGCCCCGGCAAGGACGAGACGCCGGAGTCTCACTGAGCCGTGAAGAACCTGAAGCTCGACCTTGACGCCCTCCTTCGCCTGCCTCTGACGGCACGTTCCCCAGGCGCGCCCGTTCGACCAGAAGCACAGGCCGTCTTGGGCGGCGAACGTCATCGTCTGAGCGACGCCGGAATAGTGGAAACCGGTCAGGGCCAACACAGCGGCCCACGAGGCCATGGCGCGCGCGTAATGGTGACCGCACTCCGCTTCGTCGAAGGGGCTGCGCTTGCGGCCGTCGTAGCGGTCGCGAATGGCCTGGATGCACTTGAGCCCCGCGGCGGTCTGCCCCTCGTAGAGCATGCCGACGGCGGCCGTGTATTCAAAACCCGTCATCACTTCATTGAAATAGGGGAATGGACGTTTCGGCCGGCGACCGCGCGGGTAGGATGCCATGAGGAGCGCCGACTCGTCGTTCAGAACGAAGGAGCGCAAATGGTTGAAGTGCCCGAAGAAGCTCGCGCGGAAATTGTGCTTCATGATGCTGCGCAAGGTCTTGCGGATTTTCGCGGGATCGGCCAGATAACCCAGACCGCAGACGTGGGCCAGGCATTGCCCGACGAGTTGGTCGACCAGACATCCCGCGCCCAACTGAAGGTCCGGGTCCGCCAAGTTCCGGGACCCCGCTCCAACGCACAACCCGGCGGCGATTTTCTTGGCGCTCTTGGGGGGGCGGATCTCGTGCTCGTAGTACTCGCCGTTGAAGAGGTTCTCGTCGATCCATCGGCTTCCGCGTTCGAAGAGGTCGCGGCAAATCCCCGCGAAGCCGTCTTCGCCGAGATGGCGCGCCATCTCCTCGGCGGCGCGCAGAGCGCCCAGGTACCAGAAGCCCATCTGCGGGTTCGGGCCGTAGTACTCGACGTCCATCGTATTGTGCTGGCAGCCTTCCATCACGCCGTCGCGGTCGGCGTCCCATCCGCCGGGTATCCAGCAGAACTCGATGGCTTTGCGGACATTGGGCCACAGACGCCGGAGGAAATCGTCGTCGCCCGAGAGCTGCCAGTCGCGGTAGATCTTCATCAGACAGCCCATCTGTCCGTCCGCGGCGGCCTTGCCCGATTCCTGGGCGCGTTCGAGCGGGAGCGAAACGCGGAAACTCATCCGCCCCTCTTGGTCCGTGGCGTGCAGAAACTCCGTCTCACGCATCGATCGCGCGAGATCGCCGAAAAGGAACGCCACCGCTTGCTCGTAGTTCCACACATGGGTGCACGACCCGAGGCAGCATCCCGTGTTGTCGCCACATCCTTCGAAACCGAAGAAGCGTCCGTCCTCGGTCCGGAAACACGTCTGTGACCGCAAGGTGCTGAGGTTGTAGAGGGCCGCCTCCTTGACCACCTCCGGCAGGTCGCTCGCGCAGAAGTTCTGGACGAAGCGAAGGGTGTCCGTTTCGAGCCGGCGCAGGGAGGCGGCCGTGCGCGCGGCGGCGTCCCAGGCGTCGCGATATTGCGTCGCGTAGTAGTTGCCCACCCGGTTTGCCGTCGCCGCGTCTTTGGCGCCTTCACAGCCGCAATCTTCCGCTTTCTTCGGCGTCCAGGTCTGGCGATTCGGGAAATGCCACGTCAGGAGGAAGGTTGCCGTTCGCGAACCGCGAGGCGGGACTTTCAAGCTCACGGCGAGCGAGGCGGCTGGCGAGTCCACGCCCGCCGGCTTGCGGTCCTCCAGTTCCCCGTCGGACGAGAAATCGTCCCAGAAATCGAGAAGCGAATCGCCCCAGCTCAGATTCGCCCACGCACGGCGGGCCGTGACGCCCGACTCCGCCGTCGTCGCCAGCGCCATCGTGCCATACTGTTCCGCGCAGGGATCCACTCCCTTCGATTGCATGAAGAGGCCCTGAATTTTCGCCGGCCGGACGGTCTTCTTGAAGGCGTTGACATTCTTAGACGGCTTGCCGTTCAGTCCGTCGGTCCCGATGAAGTTGGGAACCGTGCCGCAGACCGACGCCGCCACCGTCTTGGCCGTCTTATTCGTCAGCACGAAGCGCAGAATCGCCACGGGGATGCCGCTCGCGTCCGGGTCCGCCGGGACAAGCGGGTTGAAGGCCTCGATCCGCGCGTCCAGGGACATCTCCGGATCGGAAAGAAGAACCTGGCCAAAGGGGTAGGCGGCCGCGAAGGCGCCGTGGCGGAAGCGCGGCAGCCCATGGTTTGCCGCGCGCGCCCCGCTCGCCCCTTCGAAGGCCTCGACCTCGAGAGCGCCTTCCAGCGCGCGCGTCCGCGCCTCGCCCCCGGCCGGCTTCGCGTACAAGGCGAAGAAGGGCCCCGTTCCGAAGTGGCTCCGGGCGATGAACCCTTTCGCGGGGCGGTTCACGATTTCCCAGTCTCGCAGATCGCCGCGTCCCCCGAGCGAAACCGTCCCCGTCCCGATCCCGCCGAGCGGCAGCGCGATGCGCGACAGGTGATCCTGGTCGTAGGTCGTTAAGACGGGCCAATCCGCATTCCATTTCGCTTTCATTTCATGTCCTCCGCACTGTCCGTTGAATGAGAAAAAGAAGATCGAACCGCCAGACTCAGGCGAAGTATAGGAACAACCGTCCTCTCTTGTCAACGGCGAGATGGCCGTTAACGAAAGACGGAAAGCAAAGACGGCGGAAGGCAAACAGAGGGGACGACACGAAAGGCGGAAGGCAAGCTCGTTCACTTGCCGACGCAGAACTTCGAGAAGATGCGCGAGAGAATGGCGTCGTCGACGGTTTCGCCGATGATCTCGCCGAGGGAATCGAGAGCGTCGCGCAGATCGATCATGGTGAATTCGCCGGAGGCGCTTTCGGCGAACGAGCGACGGGCGCGGCCGAGCGCGTCGAGCGTCCGGCGGAGGAGTTCCTCGTGGCGGAGGTTCGTGACCGTCGCCCCGTCGCTTGCGGCCGCGGCGCCCTCTTCGCCGAGGAGAGCGTCGGCCAACGACGCTTCGAGGGGTCCCAGGGCTGCCGGGCGGAGCGCGCAGACTCGCAGCAAAGGAGTCTCCGGCTCCGATTTCAAGCGCCTCTCTCGCGTTTTCTCCCCTTCGCCTTCCCCACTAACAGCCGAGGGCGGCTGCTCCACATTCCCCGGCGCTCCTCTCTCGGTCTCGATTCCCCCCGCGTCCGTCAAAGCCTGAATCAGCGCCGCGTCATCCTGAGCGGCGGGGAGGTCGCTCTTGTTTGCCGCGACGATCTTGGGGGTTTCGGCGAGAGATTGGAAAAGCCGCGCGTCTTCGGAATCCACCGGGGAACTTCCATCGATCACCAGGACCACGAGATCGGCGCTCGCCACCTCGCCTTTGGCGCGTTCGATTCCCAGGGTTTCGATCTCGTCGTGGGAGTCCTGGCGCACGCCCGCGGTGTCGATGAGGACGATGGGAATGCCGCGCATGTCGAGGGTCGCTTCGATCGTGTCGCGCGTCGTGCCGGGGTGGGGCGTCACGAGGGCGCGTTCGCGGCCCACAAGACCGTTGAAAAGGCTCGATTTGCCGGTGTTGGGTTTGCCGGCGATGACGACGCGGGCGCCGTCGCGGAAGAGCCGGCCGCGGCGCGCCGTGGCGATCAAGGCGCCCAATCGTCTCAGGACTTGGGCGAAGGACTCGAGCCCCGCTTGACGGAAGCGCCGTTCTTCCTCAGCGCCTTCCGCGTCGATCTCCTCTTCCGGGAAATCAAGCCGCGCTTCGATCTCGGCCGCCAAGTCGGTGAGGATTTCGCGGATGGCCCGAACTGCATTCGATAGGGCGCCGCGCAGCTGTGACAGCGCCGCCCGGCCGGCGGCGCGGGTTCGCGAGGCAATCAGGTTCGCCACGCCCTCGGCCTGCGCCAGATCGATCCGGCCGTTGAGAAAGGCGCGCTCGGTGAACTCGCCCGGTCGCGCCATCCGGGCGCCGGCCTCGCGCAGGGCGTCGATGAGCGCCGCGACGACCGCGGGACTGCCGTGGCA
>DATKZW010000521.1:0-11562 GCA_035527775.1 Sumerlaeia bacterium
CTTTGAGCGCCAAGCGATAATACTGAGCGGCCTCTTCGTACCGTCCCGAGATCATATAACCGTTCCCGGCCACCCAGTAGTCCTCGTGGCGGAGCCCGCGCATCACGCGCCGCGCGCCATAGGAGTCGACCCAGACGAGCAGCGCGAAAAGCCCGGTGAGAACCAGGCGAATCGCGACGGCTCGCAGCCGTTTGCGGGACATTTCCCCCGCCGCCTCCACCACCCAATGCGCGGCGTAAAGCAAGAGAACCGGAACGACCGGCATGCGGTAGCGCGCGTAAACGAAGAAAGGCGCGACCGACATCATGTAGCAGATGACGAAGCCAATGAGAAGCGCCTGGCTCGCCGACGGGCGGCGCCGCGCCATCTGAGCCAAGGCAAGAGGCGCCACGAGGCCGAAAGGAAGAATCCAGAGAAGAACGGTCAGCAGCCGCGAGAAACGCGCCGCGAAAGAGATCGACTTGTTGTTCTTGATCTCGACGGCGCTCCAGAAGAGAACCGTTTTCTTCAGCGCGAGTCGGGCGGCGTCGGCCGGATGGTCCGCGATCCATCTCCACGCCTTGCCGCTCCAGTAGCGCGAGATCTCCGAGGGCTTCATCCGACGGCCCTCAGCCGCCCCGCGGCCCGTTTCGATCTCCGCCTGCCGCCGCGCGAAAAGATCCACCGAGTCCTCGTACTCGCCCCAATAGCGAAAGCGCGTGGGCGTGGCCGACGTGAAGCCGGTCGCCGCGGCGTTGTTGCCGACGTAGAAGTTGATTCCCCCTTGTGAAGAGATGAGAACGAAATCGCGGCCGACAACCCAATTTCGGACCGTGACGGGCAGAATGACGGCGACGACGCTAGCCGTAAGGAGGACCAGCCCCGCGAAGTTCCCCCGCCATGAAAGCCCGGCGCGTCGCGCGACCCACGCGCTCCAGAGGGCGAAGAACGGCGTCACGAGCAGGATGTTGGGCCGCGCCAGCGCGCTCAATCCGCACACCGCCCCCGCCGCGGCGAGACGGCCCATTCTGCGCGGCTCTTCGCTCCACCGGAGGAAAAGCCAGAGGGTCAGAAGGCTCAGGGGAAGAAAGACCGACGTGATGAGGAGCTCCCCGCCGAAGAAGATCAGCGTGGGAAACGCGACGGCGAGCGCCCCGCCAAGAATGGCGGACGTGCGCCCGAAGACGCCCTTGCCGATGAGATAGAGGAGGACCACGGCGAGGGCGCCGAAGAGGCTCTGCGCGAGGCGGGGCAGGAAGTAGTCGTGGCCGAAGATCCTGTAAAGAATCCCGAGGAAGTACGGATAGAGGGGCCCCCGGGGGAAAACGCGGTCTCCCCAGAAGTTCTCAAAGGCGATCCGTCGTCCCCAGAGGTCGAAATTCAACTCGTCGAGCTGGGGGGACACGAAATAGGGCCCCGAAGACATCTCCAGGAGGTATACTAGACGCAAGGCCAGCGCGGCCAGGAAGAGGGAGAGGATGATGCGGCGCTCGCGCGCGGGGCGCATGAGGCGCGCGGGGCGCGTGAGGCGGGCGCCAGACTTGCCCATCACGATTCCCTCGAGCCTTTCCCTGGATCGTCGAGCAGTCGCGCCCGGGGATAGGCTTGGGCGTAAAGGAAATAGGAGCAGATGCAGAAACCGACAAGGGGCATCCAGTCGGCGTGAATGAGAAAGGCGACCAGGCCCAGGCCGGAAACGACGTCGGCGCAGGCCGCCATGTAGAGCGTGCGCTTCCAATAGAGCTCCGCCACCCGGGCGCGCATGAGGCGGACTTCCTCCATGCGATCTTCGAAGAGCATGCGCAAGAAAATGAGAACGCCCTGCGAGACGAGGGCCAGGAACCCGAAAGACAGGATGAGCCGATTGAAATGCTCCTCGCGCATGGGCCAGAAGCCGAAATGACTGTTCGGCTCGAACCAAATGCGCTCGACCAGGGCCGCGATCCCCAAATAGAGGAAGGGCAAGCCCAGGCAGCAGCGCCAAAGCCAGACGGCCCGGCGCAACGTCTCCTCGGCGCTTCGGGGCGGAGGGGCGGCGCGCGGATTCGTCTCGTCGTTCATGGGGAATGTGCCCTTTCCGTTCTCACCCAGGCGCGGGGCCGGGGTCCTTCCGCTCGCCGCATCACTTCTCGCCGCCCCCGCAATGCGGCCGCAACGCGTCGGCGATCGCGACCGCCCGCCGCGTGGCCTGCACATCGTGGACGCGGACGACGTCGGCGCCCCGCAGAACGCCGACGACGGCGGCGGCGAGGCTTCCCTCGAGGCGTTCGTCCGCGGGCAAATCGAGCAAGGCGCCGATGAAGGACTTGCGCGACGTCCCCAGAAGCACCGGGACCCCCAAACGGCGCAGCCGCCCCGAGGCCGCGATCAAGGCAAGGTTATGGTCGAGGGTCTTGCCGAATCCGACGCCGGGATCGATGCACAGACGCTCGCGTTCGACGCCCGCGTCCTCAGCCGCCTGTATCCGTTCCTCGAGAAACGCCTCGACCTCGGCGACCACGTCGTCATAGTGCGGGTTCTGCTGCATCGTCTCCGGCGTTCCCCGCATGTGCATGAGAATGAGGCCCGCTCCCGAATCGGCCACAACGCGCCCCATCTCGGGGTCGCCGCGGAGGGCCGTGATGTCGTTGACGATCTCGACCCCTCGCTCGATGGCGGCGCGGGCGACTTCCGCGCGAGCCGTATCGATCGAGATGGCCACGTCCATCATGGCGCGAACCTCCTCGATCACCGGCAGAACGCGCCGGAGTTCCTCCTGGGCGCTGAGCCATTTCGAGCCGGGTCGGGACGATTCGCCCCCGATGTCGATGAAATCCGCCCCCTCCTCGGCCATCTGGCGCGCCCGCCGCACGGCGTCCTCGGTGCGGAAAAAGCGCCCCCCGTCGCTGAAGGAGTCGGGCGTGACGTTCAGAACGCCCGCAATCAAAGCCCGCGGGCCGCAGAAGAAGGTCCGCGCGCCGCACCGCCAGGGAAGTGTCTTAACCGAACTCACGTTTCTCGCCGTTTCTTCGCGCGCAATGGATCGACCGGCGGAGACACTATAGAATTCGCGCGGCCTCGGGTCAAGTTTCACTCAGCTCGACGAGCCCCGTTCGCCCAAGGCTGGATCTTCCAGGAAAACCCCGCCGGAATCCGGCCTTGACAAGAGAGCCCGACTGACAGCAAGCTAACTTACCGTGTGGCCGGACGCAAGGCGAGCAGGAAGAGAAGGCTTTCCGATGCCCTCCGATCATGAACGAACCGAAACCGTCCAACTCTCAGAGCCCCTCCGCCATCCTCTGCATCATTGGCGACGAGATCCTGTGTGGGAGAACCCAAGACACGAACGGGTTCTACATGGCGCGCCGCTTGGACGAGGCGGGGGTCTCCGTGACGGGCATCAGCGTGATTCCCGACCAACTCGACGTCGTCGCCGATTTCCTGCGCCGAGAATCGCCTCGATGCGACTGCCTTTTCACGAGCGGCGGCATTGGGCCGACCCACGATGACGTCACGCGAGAAGCCGTGGCCGTCGCCACCGGGCGCCGGCTCGTCTTGCACCCCCAGGCGGAGCGCATTCTGAGGGACTACTTCGGCGAGCGCCTCACGCCCGCCCGCCTGGAGATGGCTCGCCTGCCGGAAGGCGCCGAGATCATTCTCAATCCGATCTCCGCCGTTCCGGGCTGTATCGTGGACAACATATACGTCCTTCCGGGCATTCCGAGCATGCTCGAAGTGATGTTCGATTCCGTCTTGGGTCGAATCAACGGCCGTCCCCAGGCGCGGGCCGAAATCCGCACGTCCGCCTTCGAGGGGGATTTCGCGCACTGGCTTGGCGAGCTGTGCCGCGCGTTCCCCCACGTCAAGGTCGGGTCGTACCCACACCTCGGAGATTCCCGCGTTCGGACGGTCATCACCCTCCGGTCGGCCGATGCCGACGCCGTGGATCGTCTCCGCAACGCGATCGAGGCGAAGCTCGCTCAGAGCGATCACCCTGGGCCAGTCTAAAGGACCAACCTTGAGGACGGAAGCCTTGAAGTCTTGCGCGGCAAGAGTTCCGGCGGGGTCCGACGCCGAGCGAGGGACTCGGCCCGAGGCGTTCGCCGCATCCGCCCGCTCTGGCAAGCGCCTCGCGGACCGGCCCGCGGCCTTGCCGGTCCTACTGTTTTGCTCGCTCTTCTTTTCCTTCGCTTACTTCAACCATCTTGCCGCCGGGTGGAACGTCAACACGCGCCTTGCCCTGGTCTACGCCATCGTCGAGCGGGGAACGGTGGCGATCGATTCCTACCACGACAGCCCCGCCATGCCTTTCCTCCAGACGATGGACAAGGCCTTCTACAACGGCCATTTCTACTGCGATAAGAGCCCCGCTCTGTCGTTCCTGGCCGTGCCGCTCTACACCTTGCTCTGGAAGGCGAAAATGGCGTGGGGCGCGACGCCGGACTGGAACCAGTCGCAGTGGGTCTTCTGGACGCGCTACCTGCTGCGGACGACCACCGTGAGCCTGGCCGCCGCGCTGTTGGGCGTCTTGTTGTGGAAGCTGGCGCGCCGGTTCGGCGTGGGCGGACGCGCCGCGTTCGCGCTGAGTTTCACCTTGCTCTGGGGCACGGCGCTGTCGGGCTACTCGACCCTTTTTTTCCCCTATTTGCCCTCGGCCCTGTGTGTCATGGCGGGCTACGGGTTGCTCTTGGACGCGCGTTTGAGGGATCGGGACGGGCGGTCGAGGGGAACGAGCGAGGCGCCCGTCGCCGCTCGGGGAACGCGGCTTTTCTGGGTGGGACTGTTGCTTGGCATGGCGTGTTTTCTCGAATACACGGCAGGGCTTGCGTGCGCCGGGGTGGGCCTCTACGCGGTGTGGGTTCTCCGGCGTCGGCCATTGGCCCTCTGGAGACTCTTTGCCGGGGGTCTGATTCCCACGGCGGCCTTGTTTGCGTACGCCTACGGGATCTTCGGCCAGTTCTCGATCCCATACAAGTACGAATACGACGATTTTTTCCGGCAGGAAATGGCGAAGGGATTCCAAGGCATCCACCTGCCGCGCCTGGCCGTTCTCTACTACATTACCGTTCACCCTTTCCAAGGCATCCTCTTCTACTCCCCCGTTCTGCTCCTGGCGTTCGGAGGAATCTGGAGGGCCTTCAGAAACCGAGGGAACCGCGCGTTCCGGCCGGACGTTATCCTCTCCGTCTGCGTCGTGGCCGCGTACCTGACCTTCAACTCCGGCTACTACTTGTGGTGGGGCGGCTGGGCCTCCGCTCCCCGCCATCTGTGTCTGGCCATTCCCTTCTTCCTGGCGCCCATCGCCCTCTATCTGCGCGGCTCGGCGACGCGCGGGAAGACCGGGTTTTTTCTGATCCTCTGCGCCGTGTCATTCGCCCTGAACTTCATGATAACGGCCGTTGAGCCTCAGTGTCCCCCGGGTTTGGACAAGGAAGCCCTCATGAACGCGCGGATCGGCGACAACTTGCCGAGTCCCGCTGTACTGGCCCTCTATCCGCGCTTCTTGCGCGGCGAAGTGGCCCGCAACCTTGGCTACGAAGCGCTGGCGCTTCCCCGACGCTGGTCCCTGGTTCCCCTTTATCTGTTTTGGCTTGCGCTTGGAGCTTTCCTCGTGCCGCGAGCGAGAATTCCGGACGAGTGATTCCGGCGAAGAGTTTTCTGTTGACTTCTCCAGGTCGGGCCGCCTAGAGTGAAGCGAGATCTCAAACGGAGATTTCCCCAAGGGGCGTCGTTCGGAACCGCGGGAGTTGAGCAAGGCGATTCCGGGTTCCGGATTGAGGGGTCGGGCTCCCCGCGCGAGAGGATGTCGTCGCTATGGACGATCGCCTGCTGACCATCGAAGAGGTCGCCGACTACTTGAAGGTGAGCCCCAAGACGGTCTACCGGATGATCCAGCGCAAGGAAATCCCCTGCTACAAGGTCGCCAACCAATGGCGCTTCAAGTGGAGCGTCATTCAGGACTGGATGGAGAGCGAGAATTTCCGCCCGCTCGAACAGGCCAAGGCTGCGAATAGGGAAGCGTCATGAGCGACCCGGAAACGGCATACCGCAAGGCCAGGATTCTGGTTGCCGACGACGAGGACGACCTTCTGACCATCATGAGTGTGGCGCTCGCGCCGCTGGACGCCGAGATCACTTTGGCCAAGGATGGCAAGGAGGCCATCCGCGCCCTCACGCGCCAGAACTTCGATCTCGTCATCGCGGATCAGAAGATGCCAGGGGCGCTGGGGACCGACGTTCTGCGGTTTTGCCAGGAATCCAAGTCCAACCCGCCCGTTTTCATCCTGGTCACCGCTTTCGGAACCATCGACCTGGCGGTGCAGGCCATGCGCACGGGCGCCTACGACTTCATCAAGAAGCCCTTCGACGTCGAGGAGTTCGCAAACCGGGTCAGGAAAGCGCTCGAGACGCTCAAGCTCGAGAAGGAAAACCGCACGTTGCGCCGCGCCGTCGAATCGCACTACGTCTTTTCGGAGATCATCGGCACGAGCAGAGCCTTGCGCGCGGCCTTGGATCTCGCCTCGCGCGTCGCCGAACAGAGCAGTCCCGTCCTTCTCCTCGGCGAAAGTGGCACGGGAAAGGACCTGCTGGCTCGGGCCATCCACTTCCACGGCCCCCGGCGCAAGAAACCCTTCATCCCGATCAACTGCGGCGCCATTCCGGAGAACCTGATGGAGAGTGAGTTCTTCGGCCACAGGAAGGGCGCCTTCACGGGGGCCATATCCCACCGCCGCGGCTGCTTCGAAGAGGTCGCCGGGGGCACTCTTTTCCTCGATGAAATCGGGGAAATGTCCTACGATTTGCAGGTCAAGCTGCTCCGCGTTCTCGAAGAACGCAAGATCCGCCGCATCGGGGAAAACGTCGAGATCCCCGTGGACTTCCGGATCATCGCGGCAGCCAACCGTTCCCTTTCGGCCCTCGTTGACGAGGGCAGGTTCCGCCAGGACCTTTACTACCGGCTCAATGTTCTGACCATCGAACTGCCTCCCCTGCGCGAGCGCCGGGAAGACATCGTTCTATTGGCCAACCACTTCCTGAAGAAAGCGCAGGAAGAAATGGGATCGCCGGTGAAAACAATGACGCAGGAGGCGCTGGACTTGCTTCAGGCTTACGACTACCCCGGCAACGTGCGCGAACTGATCAACATCCTTCAGCGGGCGACCTTGTTGTCCGACAGCGAAGTCCTCGAACCCCACCACTTGCCTGACGAGATCCGCCAACCGGCAGTTGTGGAGGCGGCGATTCCCGAAGCGGGCAACCTGGACCTGAAGACAGCGACGCGTCGAGCGCAGCGAGTCGTGGAGAAGCGGCTGCTGGAAAAAGCGTTGCGCAAGGCCAATGGGAACCATAAGAGAGCGGCGCAACTTCTCGGCATCTCCCGGGGGTCTCTCTACAACAAGATCCGCAGCGTGGCGGACGAAATCCCGGAGGCGGGATGAGGTCCCGGAGGCGGGATTGGATCTCTGGGGCGGGATGGGATCGCGGAGGCGGGGCAAAATCTGGCGGCGACGACCTCGCGGTGGCGCGGTTCCTTACTCGGACACGATTTCGACCTCGTAGAGAACCGGCCAGTTCTTCCCCGTCACGAAGAGACGGCGTTGGCCCTTGTCGTAGGCGATTCCGTTGGGAACGCGCGTGACGCCGTCGTTCAGCGCGTGCGCCGCGGGGAGCCGGTCCAGGCTGATCCATTTCACCACGCGGCCGCTCCCTGGCGATATAACGGCGATCCGGTTGCTTCTCCATACGTTCGCATAGATCTCCCCTTCCACGCATTCCAGTTCGTTTAGACTGTTCACCGCGCGCCGGCCGTCGCGAACAACAAGTTCCCCGGTCTTTTCGTAAGTCTCCGGATCCAGGAAGTGGAGCTTGGCGGTTCCGTCGCTGAGAATGAGCCGCCGGCCGTCGTGCGTCAACCCCCAGCCCTCCGTTTCGAGGGGGAACTCGCCCGTCTTCTCGAAGCTCTTGCGGTCGTACACGAATCCCACTCGCGAGCGCCAGGTGAGCTGAATGATGCGGTCTTGCCAGACCGTTATCCCCTCCCCGAAATACTGCTCGGGCAGCTCGACGGATCTCAGCACGTTGCCCGTGCTTAGATTGACCTCGCGCAGAGTGGACTGGCCCCTGATTCCCGTTCCTTCATACAGAGCGCCTCCGGCAAAGACAAGTCCCTGGGTAAAGGCGCCCGGGTCGTGCGGAAAGGCGCGCACAATGCGAACCTGCGCCGTGGGGGCCTCTTCCCTCCTGAGAAGGGTCGCCGCCAGGAACGCCGTCCCGCTCGCCGCGGCGAACAGGCTGCCGGCCAGGACCGGCAACCACCAACGCTGCAACGGTCTCGAAGGACTCGGGCTCTCCCTTTTCCCCCGCTTTCCCCTTCGGGCGCTCTGCGCTCTTTTCTGTTTCACGCTCTTTCTCGCGTCTCCGGCGTCTCCATCCCGAACCTCTCCCGGACGGGCGGCCTGCCGGAGGATCGTCGTTGCCCCCACGAGCCTATGGAGCGCACGACAGAGGCTCCCCGACGCCCTACGACTCAGGCGCCACGGGGCGGAGGCGTATTCTCCCGGGTTCAGCGACCTGTCGGCCCGCGATGGCTTGGCAGTGTAAGGAAGAACCGGACTGCCCTCCACGCCTTAGCCCGTCTTTCCCCGACTAGCGGCTCTTGCGATCTGCTCCAGCATCTGCCCGAAGCGCTCGGCACGCGCCGGCCAGCGCAACGAAGTCTCGGCGAAGGCGCGACCCTCTGCGCCGAAAGCCTGGGCCAGCACGGGATCGCCCAGGATGCGCGCGATGGCGCCCGCGACGGCTTCGCGGCTCGCCCCATCCACGCGCAGACCCGTTCTCCCGTCCAGGATCGCGTCCTGAGTGCCTTGGGTTCGCCCGCCAACGACGGGGAGGCCATGAGCGGCGGCCTCGATGAAGACAATCCCGAACCCTTCGGTATCGCCCGTGGCGGGGTCGTCGACATTGGGGAGAGCAAAGCAGTCGCTGCGCGCGTATTCACGGAGAAGGTCCTGGGGGTCGAGCCTTCCTGTGAACCGCACGGTGTCTCCGAGGCCCAGGCGCTCGACCGTCTCGCGCAGCTCGCCCTCGAGCGGCCCCTCGCCCACAATCGTGTACTCGAGGCCGGGAAACCGTTCGAGAAGAGCCGGAAGGGCCTCGAGGACAATCGAGTGCCCCTTGCGCGCCACAAGGCGGCCGACGCTCAAAATCCGTCGCGGGCGCGAAGGATCGGCGCACGGTTTCGCCAAATACGCCTCGTCGAAATGCTCCTCGGCGACGCCCGGAATGAGGACCTCGATCTTCTCTTCCGGAACATGCCAGAGCTCGCCGAGGAGGTCGCGTGCATGACCCGATGAGACGACAATGCGCCGCGCGCGGCGGCAGACCCATCTGGCGAGGCGCGATTGCCACCGCGTCCGCGAGAGGGTGGCGGGCGCCTCGGCGTGGGTGAAAAGCAGCAAGGGACGACGGAAAAGGGCCGCCAGGAGAGCGGCCACCGGTCCGGTCGGCACGACCTCTCCCGCCGCGACGACGTCAGGACGGAACCGGCGCATCGCGCGCAGACCCGACCAGAGGAGCCCCCCGTAGACCGGCAGGAATTGCAGACGCACGGGGCGGAGCCAGGCCGCCTCCTCCAGACGCCGCCGCTCGATGCGATAGGGCTGCGCCCGATCGAAGTCGCGATCCCCCGCTCGCCGCCGCGTGAGGACCAGCGTCTCGGTCCCCTCGAGGTGCAGCAGCAGGTTGTGATAGTAAACTCGCGACCCGCCGGGATGGGGCAGGTAATCGTCGGTGAGCAGAAGAAGGCGCATGGCGCGGCGAACGCGGCAAGAGATCGGGCAGACGCGGCCGGGCGTTCCAGAAAACGGCCCAACCGACCCGCCCCGATCTTACCGACGCCGCGGAGGCCAGTCAAATCCCGAGTTCCGCCGGGCTCGGGGGGCGGACGGCCTAGCCAATGACGGAGCGAGAGACCGACGGGGAAGGCCAAGCCAGTCGTTGCGGCGAGGCCAACAGGAAGACGCCCGCTCAGGCGTCCTCGAGGACTGGATCGAACGGCGAGGAGCGCAACGATGCGGGGGCCCGGGCTTTCCCGCAGACGCAAGGCCCTTCCGGAGCCCGGGCGTGGTTCCACTTCCGAAGCGGATGCCCCACGCTATCCTTTGTCGCTGCCCCTCGTCAAGAAACGGTTTCCTCCGCTCAGCGCTCGCGGCCGGTCTCGGTTCTGATGGTCGATTCATGGTCCCCAACGGGCCGTCATGCTTCTTGCGCGGCAAGAGGCCCTTGCGGAGCAAGGAAGCGCGCCCGTTCTTCTTGCCGGGACAGCCCGCCACCCCAGGGCTCCGCTCGCTTCGCTCGCTGCGCCCTTGGGCTATGTTCCGTCGCGCTTCCAGCGCTCTTCTCGACCATGGAGCCCTCGGCGGCACAGCGCCGAAACCGGACCATCCAGTTCGGCGCCCCGCCTTCAGGGAGCCCTCCGTTCGGGATTATGGCGCGCCAACCCGGACCATGGCCATCTTGTCCAACCTCGCTCCGGACTCGCGCGGCTTGAGCGTGACCGTGTGAGGGCCTTCGCTGAGCTCGAATCGGCCGGGCGCCGTCCGCCATTCCCAGGCGCCCCGCGTCACGAAATGCCACGCCGCGTAATCCCTGTCGTCCACTTTCGCGAAGAAGGAGTCTTGGATTTCGGTCGGCCCGTTCACGAGCCCCATCACGGCGTAGGTCCCCGCCTCCAGGACCTGGAATTCCCAGACGAGCGCCGGCGTCGGGTCCTCGGCGCTCCATCCTCTCGGCTTTTGCGGGTCGGGAGACAGCGCCGCGACGTACGTGCGGCTGCGGTCCTCGGCTTCCGTCTCTATCGTCCAGGGCGCCGCGATGGGCAGGCTCTCCGCTTCGACGAGCGCGAGGGGAGGATAGAGCAATCGCCGAGTGACCGCACTCGCGCGGTTGCCGTTGCGGAACAACGCCACGGTCAGAGTCGTCGGGTTCGTCAAACGAATCGGATTGCGGTATTTCCTGGACGCCGGCGACGGGTCGCTTCCGTCCAGCGTGTACCTCAGTGCGCCCCCGTCGCGCGGAGCGTTCAGGGTCGCTTCGCTTTCGCCCCGTCGGATCGGCGCGACGCGAATCTCCGGCCCGCGCACTTCCAGCGTTTCCCGGTCCGCCTGCCAGAACTCCCGCGCCTTCCCGGCGACGATGGCCCGATTCGCCCGCGTCCACCATTTCAGGAACTCCGCGTGAATGGGCTGCACCGGTCTCGGCAATGGATCGGACGCGTTCGAGCCTTTCAACTCATAGAAGATCCAGTACCCGTCGGCGCGATCGGCGATGAGGGCGGCGTTTCGGCCGTGGAACTCGGGGTCCGGCGGGTTGTCGACGATGGGATCGATGCCCCCCAGAACGATCGGATTGCGGCCGAAGTCGCGACCGCGCCCCCTCACGCGCTTTGCGTTCTCCTGGATTGTGGCGACGGCCCGCGCCACGGATTCATCATGCCAGCCGCCCGGCCGGCCGTAGTTCGAACTGTCCGCCACAACGAGCGGCGCGGCTTGCGTCGACCACTCGCGCACCGCGGCGTCGCGCAGAAAAACCGACCAGAAGATGTTC
>DATKZW010000522.1:0-3156 GCA_035527775.1 Sumerlaeia bacterium
GGGTGCGTGGCGACGGGGAAAACCCGCGCGAAGGTGGAAGAGGCTATGCAGGAAGCTATCCGGTTCCACCTCGAGGGTCTCAAGGAGGACGGCGAGCCAATCCCCGTTCCCCACACCTATTCGACATACTGCCAGTTGCCCGCATGACCGGTTGCTCCACCGCGGGTCCATGGTCCCCAGTTCGATGGCTCAGCCGGGCCGCCGGGTTCTCGGCGAATCGCGCGGATGCGGCCAATCTTCATCGCTGGGGGATCGATGCGGCGAGCGGGCGCACCCGTCGGGGCGCTGAGATTCGCACGATTCGCGCAACTCGCGCACGGTGGGGGACGTCGCGGAAAACGCGGACCTCGGAGATCTGAAACGCGTCGGGCACGGCGCGTTTTTTTGCGTTGCTCATTGTCCTTCACATCGTGGTATGCTCCGGGCGTCGCCTGCGACGGCCCGAAGGGGACGGGCCACGGCGCGAGAAGGCCCAACGAGACTATCGGCGAGCGGCGACGCGGGGCGCGCACTGCGCCCCGCGCGGGCAACTGGCGCCCTGCGGGCAACCGCCGCCCTGCGGCCAATCGCCCGCGCGCGACCTGAAAGGACGGAACCATGACCGACGCAGCAAGTGAAACCCCGGAGATCTTGCCGCCTGGGACGTTCGCCGGCGGCGATGAAGAAGCCGCCCCCGCCGCGCCGCCCTCCCGGCGGCAATTCCTCCAGAAAACGGGCGCCGTCGTCGCGGGAGCGGCCTTGGCCGACGCCGCCGATTCGCCTAGACACGCCTACCCGGTCGACACGGCCCCCAGGAAAATCCGAATCGGCGTCGTTGGCGGGAGCTTCGGCACGTCCTTCCAGTGGCACGAGCATCCCGATTGCGTCGTCGAGGCGGTCAGCGATCTGCGGGCCGACCGCCGCGAGATCCTGATGCGCGCGTACGGATGCGCGAAGTCCTACAACTCCCTCGAAGAGCTGGTCCGGGACAAGAACATCGACGCGGTCGCCGTTTTCACGGACGGTCCCTTGCACGTTCAGCACGTCGAGGAGTGCATGCGCCACGGCAAGCACGCGATCTCGGCGGTGCCCGCCGCGATGGCGACGCTCGACGAGTGCCACCGCCTCAAGGACGCGGTCGAGACGTACGGCCTGACCTACATGATGGCCGAGACGAGTTACTACCAGCAAGTGACGATCTCGGCGCGGAAGTTCTACCGGGAGGGGAAGTTCGGCGAACTTTACGCCAGCGAGTCCGAGTACCAGCACGCCGGACTGGAAGCCCTCTACCTGACCGACGGCAGGCGCAACTGGCGGTGGGGCATGGCGCCGATGCACTATCCGACCCACTGCACCGCCCACCTGATCGCCGTCACGGGCGAGCGGCTCACCGACGTCGTCTGCTACGGTTGGGGCAACGACGAAGCGCCGTGCAAGGACAACATTTACGGAAACCCCTTCTGGAACGAGACCGCGATGTTCAAGACCGATCGCGGGCATCCCTTCCGCGTGCACATCTGGTGGAAGGGCGCGCATCGGGGCGGCGAGCAGGCCCGATGGATCGGCACGAAGATGAGTTTCTACGGCCCCCACTCGAACGGTCTGGGGCCTTTGATCGTCCGCGTGGGGAATCAGACGGAAAAAGACGACGCCGGCTTCGAACGGGCCCTGCCCAATTTCGAGCCGTACGATCCGCCGAAATGGTGTGCGACCGACATGCTTCCCGAGCCCCTGCGTCACGACAGCGGACACGAGGGCTCGCACACCTTCCTCACGCACGAGTTCATCGACGCCCTCACCCATGATCGCCGCCCCGCCGTCGACGTCCACGAGGCCTTGGCCTACACGGCCCCGGGCATCGTCGCCCACGAGTCGGCCTTGCGCGGCGGCGAGTCGATGAAAATACCGAGCTTCGATAAGGGGTGAAGGCGGCCTTCGACCGCTCGAAGGATGAAGGACGAAGGAAGTGGAAGGCGCGTTGCAGTGGGACGCGCGGACAGAGAGAGACGGGAAAGATCATGAAGACAGAGAAAGACGGGAAAGATCATGATCTGTAGAAGCGCCAGGCTTCTCGTCTTCTCCGCCATCGGGCTTGCGGCGGTCTTGCACCCTTCTTCCCTTCGGGCGGCCGATAGAGGCAAGGCCGGCTCTGACGGCGATCTCGTCGGACACTGGAAGCTCGACGAGCTGAGTCCGGACAAGAGGACCACGCCGGATGCGTCGCCGTCGAAGCGTGGCGGACGGGTGCACGGTCAAGCGCTGGCGGAAGGCGTCATCGGACGGGCCATGGAGTTCCACGGCTTCGATCAGACCGTCGAATTGGGCGATCTCGAGACGAGCGCCCCGGCCACCGTGTCGTTCTGGGTGCGCACCCGAGACCTGATCCACGACCGGCGCCTGCTCGCGCACGTCGACGGGCCCACCACGCAGGGCGGCTCCCTGCGGTTGGACGCCTGCCGGCTCGAGGTGTGGAACGGCGCGCGGTGGGAGGCGCTCATCGACGACGGTCTGCGCTTCGACGCGTGGATGCACATCGCCGTCGTCTTCAGCGAGAAGGGACAGGCCTTCGGATATCTCAACGGACAGGCGAAGAGGGCCGTCCCATGCGGATTTGACTTCGCGGGAGTCCAGGCCGCCATCGGAGCGAGGTCCCAGGGCGAGTACGGCAACGCCTTCACGGGCTGGATCGACGATTTTCGACTCTACAAACGCGCGTTGACGACTGACGAGGCGCGGGGCATCTACGAGGCCGCGGCGCCGGAAGCGGAAAAGCCGGCTCGGGCCGCTTCGTCGCAGGGCCGTCGGGGAACGCCGCGCAACGCCGCCGCTCCGCGCGCGAATGGGCAAGCAGAGGGAAGCCGGTCGGATGAGTGACAACGCCGGGAAACCCGAGTCCCCAACCCGGCGAAGCGCGCTGACCTTCCGGAGACTGCAGCGGGCCACCATCCTGATTCTGCTCGTTCTTCTTTGCGCCTTCGCCTCCTTCAACAGTCCCACTTTCTTCACTTGGGGCAATCTCGTCGACAACCTCCTGACGAACGCCGCGGCGCTCGCCGTCATCGCCCTGGGCATGACGTTCGTCATGATCGCGGGCGGGTTCGATCTCTCGGTCGCCTCGACCACGGCCGTGTGCAGCGTGGTCCTCGTCATCGTCATGGACGCTCTTTCGGCCTATGG
>DATKZW010000523.1:0-3018 GCA_035527775.1 Sumerlaeia bacterium
CGCGCCCGGCAACGCCGAAACTGCGGAAGACGGGCGCCTTCTTCATGTTCGCCACGGCCAAGGCAAGTCTCAACGCCATGGAATCGGAACTGCGCGCGCCCAGGCGCTGGCGCGTGCTTGGGGGCGATCCGTGGCGAACCATCCGCTCAAGGGTCTCGCGCTCCGGGCGTTCTCCACTCCCTCTCTGAACCCTTTCCACTCTCTGTGGTGACGCGACATCCCGCCGAATTTTGTTTGATTTCCCGAGGCGCGTGCGAAAGAATCCAGAACCGGCGGGGGCATGGTTGGCAGGAGAGCATGGCTTAGTCTGGTTTGGGCACAGGGAGCTCGTGCGTGGACGAGAACGGGGAGGCAGATCGGGAGCGCAAGCAGGAACCGACGGAGGGGAACGGGGGGAGCTCCCTCCGGTCCGCCTCCCTCGCCTTGGCCATACCCACGCTTCTTGTCGCCGGGCCGCTGGTCGGTCTGTTCCTGGGCCTATGGGTGGGGCGGCTGTTGGGCCATAGCCGGGTGGGGTTGGTTGCCGGCCTGTTGCTTGGATGCGCTGCGGCCGCCCGTGAGACAATCCGGGTGATCCGCCGGATCCAGGATCAGTCGAGATAGGGAGACTGGGAGGCCATGCCGGAGGACACAGGGCGTAGGTTCTATCGCCGGTCGATGGGAGCGAGCGCCTTTTGGGGCCTTTGGGGGGCGCTTCTCGCGACCGTGTACGCCGGTCCGGCAATCGCGGGGCGCTATCTCCTCTTCCTGGGTTGGTCGCTGGCGAATTTCTGGCTTTGGGGCGTCTCGCTTCGCGAGATCCTTGGCCCGCGGCGGGCGGCCTTTCTCGCTCCCCTCGTGACGGCGAAGCTGGGGTGGATCGCCGTCGTCGTCGCGCTCTGCGTCTGGACGGGGGTGGGGCGGAGTGCCGGAAACTTCTTCGCTTTCTTGCTTGGCTTCGGCACGCCCTTTTTGGTAATGTTCCTGAAGTCTCTGGGTGGCTGGATGACTCAGGACCTGTCGCCAGGAACTGAAGGGGACTGACGAGAGGGCACGGGGCGCCTTCTTCTCCGACCACGGGAGTGGAAAACAGAGGCAAAACGACTCATTCTCCATGCCGACGATCAACGCAAGCGAAATCCCCCAGGGAGAAGCTGCCCGCTCCGGCCATGACGGTCCGGCCGCCGCCCCGCCCGGCCGACCCTCCGACAATTCTCACTCCATTCCTGCCCACGGGGCGGAAGGCGATCCCGCCGCCCATGGCCGCGATCGGGGCGCCGGGCCCGACCCCGGCGGCGGCGGGGAGCCCGCCGGCGGCCACGGGGGGGGGGAAGCGCCGGAGCTGGAGAATCTCTGGAACATTCTCGCCAAGAGCCCCCTGAACAAAGAGGGGACGGCCACTCACCAGGTCATCAAGCACTTCGATCCCTATGTGGAGGACCCGACTCAGGCTTCCCTCCACAAGATGAATCAGAACGTTTTTTTCAGCTTCATATCGGTCGGCGTCGTCTGGTACGTGCTTTGGCTGGCCATGCGGCGACGCGCGATGATCCCAGGGCGGCTTCAAAGCGCCGTGGAGATGGTGGTTGAAACGCTCAGCAACCTCTTCCTGGGAATTCTGGGCGAAAAGCACGGCAGGCGGTACCTGCCGTTCCTGCTGGCTCTCTTTCTCTTTATCCTTGTGAACAATCTCCTGGGTCTCGTCCCCTTCATGAAGTCCTCGACCAGTCTCTTCCAGTCCAACATCGTGCTCGGTCTCTGCGTGTTTCTCTACGTTCAGTACTCCGGCCTCCGCTACAACGGGCCGAAGAGGTACTTCCTGCACTTGCTCGGGAACCCGAAAGGAGCTGTGATGTGGTTGATGTCGCCCCTCATGCTGGTTCTGGAGGTTCTCGGCGAGCTGATCAAGCCCATCAGTCTCTCGCTGCGGCTCTTCGGCAACATTATGGGCGAGGACATCCTGCTCGGCGTTTTCGCCATGTTGGGCATTCTGATTACGGGAGCGTTGCTTCGTCCGGTCGGGATTGAGCACGTATGGCTTGGCATCCCCCTACACTTCCCTTTCCTCTTCCTCGCCGCGTTGACGAGCACGATCCAGGCGCTGATCTTCTCGCTCCTTTCGTGCGTCTACATTCTGCTGATGTTGCCTCACGATGAGGAGGAGCGCTGAACCGGAGGGGTGAACAACCCGGAAGCCGTTGCCGCGCGGCATCAATAGGACTGATGAACCACACAAACCAACCGAAAGAGGACGCGTGAAAATGCCGAACGAAGCGATCAACCTGGTAAAACTCGCCTACCCCCTGGGGCTGGGTCTGGCCGCCGTCGGCTCGGCCTACGGGCTGGGTCGCGCAGTGAGCGCCGCCATGGACGCCATTGCGCGGCAGCCCGAGGCTTCGGGCAAAATCCAAACGGCGATGATTATCGGCTGCGCCTTCATCGAGGCGCTGACGATCTACGCCCTGATCTCGATCTTCCTGGTGCGATTCGGCGGCTAACGCCCGTCGCCTGCCGGCGCCCCGCGCCTCGCGCGCGGGGCGGGGCCGCCCCGAATCGCGGGAAACGGCGCCGCGCCCCCGCGCCGTTCCGGGGCAACACGATCGGCTTAGCCGGCAGGTTGACGGGAGCGCCGTCCTCATGACCGGCGCGACCGTTCGCATCGCAGTGGGCGCGCGGCGAAAGTCAGGAAAGGAATGGGATGATGGAACTGCTTCCTATCGCCTTGACCCATTTGGCGGGCTTCCTTCTTTTCATCTGGGTCATCAAGAAGTACGCCGTCGGGCCCGTGATGGGGGTGCTCGACGAGCGCCGCGAGAGGATCGCCAGCCAGTTCGATCAGGTTGACGCGGCGGAGAAACGCGTGACCGCGCTCAGGGATGAGTACGAGAAGCGAATCGAGGGGATCGATGAAGAGGCGCACCGGCGCATGACCGAGGAAGTCAACCGCGGGCGACGCATCGCGGAGGAGATCGCCGAGAACGCTCGACGCGAGGCGGCCAACATCATTCAGTCGACCCGCTCCAACATCCAGATCCAGAT
>DATKZW010000524.1:0-9318 GCA_035527775.1 Sumerlaeia bacterium
GTTTTTCGCCTCGCCCTGCAGCCGGACCCGGCCAACAAGGCGTGGGAAGCGGCGAACTTGATGAAGCAGGAACTCGAGCGGCGCTCGAAGGGCAAGATCAAGATCCTGTTCTACGACTCGGGCGTCCTGGGCGCCGAGCGGCAGATCCTCGAGACCTGCTACCTCGGCGTCATCGAGATGGTGCAATGCACGTCGTCGGTCTATACGACGCTCGATCCGCGATTCAGCATGCTCGACTTGCCTTACGTTTTCCTGAACGAGGAGCACCACCAACGGGTGATGAACGGCCCCATCGGTCAACGGCTGCTGGACGGTCTTCGCCGGCATCGTTTGCAGGGCATCGGGTTCTACACGTGCGGGTCCCGCAACATGTTCATCTCCGGGAGCAAGCGCCCGATTCACAAGCCGGAGGACCTGACGGGTCTCAAGATCCGCGTCATGGAAAGCCCCGTGATGATCCAGTCGCTCAAGCGCTTGGGCGCGAGCGCGACCCCTCTCTCCGCAAGCGAACTGTACACGGCGCTCAAGACGGGCGTCGTCGACGGCGCGGAGAACAATCCGCAGGTTTTCGTCTCGGCGCGCTACACCGACTCGTGCAAGTTCTACTCAAAGACGCGCCACTTCGCCAACCAGCACACCATCGCCGTCAACCTCAAGTGGTTCGAGTCGCTCAAGCCGGAGTACCGGAACCTGATCAAGCAGGTGGCGCGCGATATCGTTCCCGAGTACAACCGCCGGTGGGACGCGGCGGTGGAAGAGGCGATGGAGGAGATGGTGAGGCGCGGCGTGAAGATCAACGACGTGTCGGACGAGGATATCGAGCTTTTCCAGGAGAAGGTGCGGCCCATTTACGATGAATTCGCGAGCCAGGGAGATATGCCCGAACTCGTGCGCCTCGTGCGCGAGGAATGGGTGCGGATGAAGAGAGAGAAGGAGACGCCCGGACGCGCGGACGGGGGGGAGGTGCAGCGATGAACGCCTTGTTCTCCACTCTGGATAAGACTCTCAACTTCCTGGTGTCCGCCGTCCTGGCGGCGATGGTCATCGTGGTGGGAAGCAACGTCTTCTGCCGGTTCATCCTGAATTTCTCCCTCACGTGGGGAGAAGAGGTCGCCCAGATCCTGATGGTCTATCTCACGTTCTTCGGCGCGGCCGTCGCCATGCGCGAGAATTCCCACTACGCCTTCGAGTATCTCATTAAGTCCCTCCCGCCGCGGCCGGCCAGGATTTTTCTCGCTCTGCGCTGGCTCCTCGTGATTCTCATGTCGATCCTGCTCACGTACTGGGGGGCAATGGCCACCGTTGAGATCCGCGAGTGGATCATGCCGGCGACCGGCGTCACGCGCTCGTTGGTCTACGGGGCGTGTCCGGTTGGGTGCTTCCTTCTGCTGCTCTACGCGGCGCGCGGCTTCTTCCTCGACATGAGGGCGCCTTCCGTTCGCCGTCGAGAGGAGGAAACGCCGCTGTGACGTTCATCCTCTTGGGCAGTTTTCTCCTTTTGCTGGTCCTCGACGTGCCGGTGGTCTTCTGCCTGCTGATCGCTTCCACGGCCGGTCTTCTGTACGCCGGCGTGGATCCCATCATCGTGGGGCTGGAGATGAGCCGGACGATGGCGGCTTTCTACCCGCTTATCGCGGTGCCGTTCTTCATCCTGGCCGGCCAGATCATGAATCAGGGCGGGCTTTCCGACCGGATCATCAGTTTCGCCATGGCCCTCGTCGGTCATCTGCGGGGCGGGTTGGCCATGGTGACCACCCTGTCGTCGATGCTTTTCGGCGCGATCTCGGGCGCGTCGAGCGCCGACACGGCCGCCATCGGCGGCATCATGATACCCGCCATGCGCAAGAAGAACTACGACGCGGGTTTCGCCACGGCCTTGGCTGCGTGCTCCGGGACCACGGGCGCGATAATTCCTCCGAGCATCGTGCTCATCATGTATGGGGCAATTGCGGGACTTTCCATCGAGAAGCTCTTTCTCGGCGGCGTGGTCCCCGGTCTTCTTGTCGGCCTCGGCCTGATGACGCTTAGCTTCTTCTACGCCAAGAAGCACGACGTTCCCGTGACGGAAAGGGCGGGAATGGGGGAAATCCTCAAGACGACGAAGGAGTCGATCGGGGCCCTCCTGCTGGTGGTCATCATCTTCGGCGGGATTTTCAGCGGCGCCTTCACGGCCACCGAAGCCTCCGTGGTCGCCGTCGTCTATTCTCTTCTCGTGGGCCTTTTCATCTACCGCCGGCTGCGCCTGCGCGACCTGCCGCGCATCTTCACGCAGTCCGCCCTGACCACGGCGCGGCTCACGTTCCTGATCAGCGCCGCGTCGCTCTTCGCATGGGTGTTGATGTACGGCAGAGCGCCTGTGGCCATCACTTCGTTCCTCCTGGACGGTTCGGCGAAGATCGTATCTCCGCTCCAGGGGGTTCTGAGCGAGAGCGGCTTCTTCACGGCGCAGAAAATCGTCGTCCTTCTGGTCCTGAACGTCTCGCTCCTCATCATCGGCATGTTCCTCGACGCGGGTCCGGCCATCATCATCCTCGTCCCCGTTCTGCTTCCCATCGCCGACAAGCTCCGGATGAACCCGTATCATTTCGGGGTGATGGTCGTGATGAACCTCGTGATTGGCCTGGTCACGCCCCCGGTCGGCACGACCCTCTTTGTTGCGAGCGGCATTGCCGGGGTCCCGATGGACAAGGTGGCGCCCCACATTCTTCGCCTCTTGTGGGTGATGGCATTGGCTCTCCTAATCGTTGTATTCTTCCCGCCGGCGACGACGTGGCTGGGAGGGTTCATCAAGTAAGGAACCGCGATTCCGTCGTTGCCGTTCGGGGTTGAGGTGAGAAGCGATGAAGAAGAAGCACGCGCGGGTCACGCAACAGGATATTGCCAGGGAGGTGGGCGTCACGCAAGCCACGGTCTCGCTCGTGGTGGCCTCGAGGGGCGCCACGCCGCGGGTCAGCGCCGAGATCGCCCGTAAGATTCTGGACGTCGCCAGGAAGCGCGACTACCGCCCTCACCCCGGCGCCCGGCAGCTGGCGGGCAAAGGTTCGGGGATGATCGGCGTGATGGGCGGGCATCTGATGGATCACTTCCATTGCGCGCTGATCGAGGGGGTGGAGCGAACGCTGGCCGCTCGCGGACTGACGGCGTTTTTTGGGCTTTCCCACGGCCGAACGGAAAACATCGAACGCTATCTCGACGAATTCCGTTTCCGCGGCGTCGACGGCGTTCTGTGGCTGGACCCCGTGCTCTGGGATGATGTGGATCTGTTGCGGCGTTGCCGGGAATCAGCCCCCTGTGCCGTGTACTACACCGACCGTCGCGATCCCGAGGTCTGCATCGTCGACGCCGACCGCGTGACGGCGGTTCGCATCGCCGTGCGTCATCTGATCGAGGCCGGACGCAAACGGATCGGGCTGGCCGCGTGGACGCCGCACGAGGGTTTCGAGCACAGCATTCTTCCTCGCCGCGAGGGGTATGCGCAGGAAATCGCCGTACAGGGCATGTCGTTCGATGGCGAACTGGTCTTCAAATGCAGTCACAAACCGAGATTCGGAATGCCGTCCGAGAGGACCATCGACCGCGCCATCGAGGACCTCGTGCGGGAGGCGTCGGCCGACGCCATCGTCGCCCACGATGACTACTGGGCCGTTCAGCTGGTCCGGAGGATGCAGATGCAGGGCCTCCGCGTTCCGGGCGACGTGGCCGTGATCGGAATGGGCAATACGCCGATGGCGGCCTTGACGAATCCCGCCATCACGACCGTGGACCAAGGCGTGGAGAAGATCGCCGAGCCGATGGTGCACTTGCTTCAGAAGATGATCGAAGGACAATCGGCGCCCGAGAGCGAACGTCTCGTTCTGGTGCGGCCGCATCTCGTGGTTCGGGAATCCGCCTGAGAAGGAGATCGCAGTGAGGGGAAAACCGAACATCGTCGTGGTGGTTTCCGACACGCTCCGCACGGGGCACGTGGGATGCTACGGCAACGACCGCATTCAGACGCCGAATCTCGACGCCTTCGCCGAAGAATCGGTTCGGTTCTCGCGCGCCTACCCCGAGTCGCTGCCCACGATTCCCGTTCGGCGCGCCCTCCACACGGGGCGCCGGGCTTACCCCTTCCGCGACTACCGGCCGGTCAAGTGGGACATTGTGTATCTGCCCGGCTGGCAAGCGATGGACAATGAGGAAGACACGCTGGCCGAGAACCTCGCCGCCGCGGGCTACCAGACGGGTTTCGTCACCGACACGCTCCCCTATTTCGCCCCGGGATTCAATTTCCAGCGCGGATTCTGGCAGTGGGAATACATTCGGGGTCAGCAACAAGACCGCTGGCGCTCGCCTTTCGCCGTGCCGGACGAACGGCTGCGACGCTACGGGGACCTCCGGGAAATCCAGAAAAACATGCACGCCCTCCTACCGATGCACTTGGCCAATACGGCCCACGTTCGGAGCGAAGAGGACACGTCCACCGCGCGCACGTTCCAGTGGGCGATGAATTTCCTCGAGGACAACGCCGGGCGGGGAGAGCCTTTCTATCTCCTGGTCGACTGTTTCGATCCCCATGAGCCGTGGGAAGCGCCGGAAGACTATTACCGGATGTACGGCGACGCGGCATACAGCGGGCGCCGCATCGTCCACTGCGGCTACGGCCCCGCGGAACGCTTCGGCTACGCGCCCGAGGAAATCGCCTACGTGGAGCATCAGTATTGCGGCCTGGTAACGCTGGTGGACGCGTGGTTCGGCCGCCTTCTGCGGAAACTGAAGGAACTCGGCCTCGAAGGGAGTGCGGCCGTCTTTTTCATTTCCGATCACGGGACCAACTTCTGCCGCAATCCGCGCAACGTGATCGGCAAGCCCGCCGACGCCATGTATCCCGGCGTCATGCATCTTCCCTTCATCGCCAAACTGCCGGGAGCCGCGATGAAGGGAAGCGTGTGCGATGCCCTGGTCTACAACCTGGACCTGCCCGCCACGATCTGCGACCTCGCGGGCGTCGCAAGCGCCGATGGAATCGACGGGCAAAGCCTGACGCCGCTTCTGACCGGCGAGGGCGCCTGGCAGAGGCGCGAGTACGCCACCTGCCGCTACGGGAATTCGCTCTGCTATATCGACGACCGGACGTGGTTTCTGACGGACCTCGACCGGACGCCGCAGGAGTTCTTCGATCTCGAGGCGGACCCCGCGTGCCAGGAAAACATTGTCGCGAAGGCGGACCGGAAGCGATTCGACCAGGCCTGGGACCGCCTTCTTCACGACGCCGATGGAAGTCTGCCCGATTACCGCGCCGAGAAGCAGACCGACGCCATTGGGCAGAAGGTAACACGACAAATCGGGAAAGGAGTTTGAGCGAAATGAAAGGGCATATCCTCCGTCGGTCGCCGATGCGGACTCTCCTTCTTCTTCCGGCGGCCGCTCTTGTTCTTTGCGCGCCGTCGAGCATCGCCGTCGGGGCGGACTGGGACCAAGTGGACGCCGACTACGCGCACGCCTCGCCGGAGGCGTACGAGGCGTGGCGCGACCTCAAGTACGGTCTGCGCATCCATTGGGGCTACTACTGCCATTGGGGCGTCGAGGCCTCGTGGCGCGTCCGCGATTACGCCAATGAGAAAAAGCAGGAATACTACGATCTCTGCAAGCAGTTCAACCCAACGGAGTTCAACGCCGAGGAGTGGATGGATCTCTTCGAGCGCTGCGGCCTGAAGTTCTTCACGATCACCACGAAGCACCACGACGGCTTCTCCATGTTCGACACGAAGACGCGCGTAAGACGCCGCGTCGACTACGCCGCGCCGGGCGGCCTTCGAATGGAGGAATGCGATCTCGCCTATAGCGTGATGGACGCGCCCATTAAGCGCGACATCATCAAGGAACTCTGCGACGCCGCCCACCAGCGCGGCATCGCCATCGACCTCTACTTCTCCCACGTCGATTGGTACGACGCGGATTTTCGGATGGACCCTCTGCACACGTTCTATGACAAGAACTATAACAAGGAGACAGACCCCGAGGGCTACGCGCGCTTCGTCAGGCGCCATCGCGAGCAGATTCTCGAGTTGCTGACGAACTACGGCAAGATCGACATGATGTGCCTCGATATGAGTCTTCCGGATTTCTGCTGGCCCGACGTTAAGGAGACGATCAAGATGGCGCGCAAGGCGCAGCCGGACGTCCTCTTCCGCCATCGAGGCATCGGCGCCTACGGCGACTATCAGACGCCGGAGAATTGGATTCCCGCCGCCGCGGATAAAGACGACAGCCGAGTCACCAAGCCGTGGATGCTTATCCACACCCTGTCGGGGCAATTCGCATACGATCCCGAGGGCTCGAGATATCGCCCGGGCGAGTGGATCGTCTCGACGCTCATCGACGTGGTTGCCAAAGGGGGCAACTGCATGGTGAGCATCGGTCCCGACCCGCAGGGCCATTTTCATCCCGACGCCGTCAAGCATTTGGAATACGCGGGGGACTGGCTCAAAGTGAACGGAGAAGCCATTTACGGCACGCGGCCTTTCACGCATTTCAAGGAGGGGGAGGATGTCCGCTTCACGCGCACGAAAGACAACCGGCGCGTCTACGCCATCGCGCTTCGCTGGCCCGGCGAGACGCTTCGTCTGAAATCGGTCCGACCCAAGCCTGGGTCCGAAATCCGCATGCTCGGCTGCGCCGAGCCGTTCGCGTGGCGCTACGATCCGGACGAAGGAATGATCGTCACGATACCGGACGCTCTTCAGGACGAGGCGAAACGGCCCTGCAAGCAAGCCTATGCTTTCAAGATCGAAGGGACCGCCGCGGAGCTCTTGCAGACGCCGCGCGTCGTCTTCGAGAGCGATCCTCTTGCCGACAAGGCGACGGTTCGTCTCGAGGCGGCGAATGCAGGCGCCGAGATCCGCTACACAACCGACGGCTCGGAGCCGGGGCGCAGCTCCGCGCTCTATCGGGAGCCTGTGACGCTAACGCCCGAAACGACGCTCAAGGCGCGGACGTTCAAAAAGGAGGCCGTCCCGAGCGGCGTTGCGACCGTGATCGGCGGGGCTTTGCGCATCAATTTTCAACCGAAAGAAGTGGAGACGCCGCCGGGATACATTGCGGACACGGGCGAGCCCTTCGGCGAGAGGGGCTATGGACTCTCTTACGGATGGAGCTCGGACAACACCGGGCAGACGCGCAAACGGACGGACGATCCCCTGCGCGGCGCGTTCTGTCATTTCCAGGAGAAGCAGAAATGGGAAATCGCCGTGCCGAACGGTCGCTATGAAGCGACCGTATGCGTTGGGGAGGCGATCCACAAGAGCCGAAACACGCTGAACGTCGAAGGGGTCAACTTCTGCACCGAGCTGGAGTTGGGGCCTCCGGACGGAAAGACAGCCGCGGAAAGGGATCGCACGAGAGCCATTACGAAAGAGATTCTGGTTGAGGACGGGCGGTTGACGCTGGACAACGGCGATTCCGAGAGGCAGATGACCAAGATCCCCTACGTCGAGATCCGGCGCAGGTGACATCCCGAGGAGTCCCATGCCGGCGGATGCCCGAACCCGAGTCGGCCGTCGACCGCCGGACGAAGAAAGACCGGAAAGGAAAGAACGATGGGCGAAAAGACGAATCAACTGACGGTGTTCTCGAAACCGTGGCCGGACAAACCGCTGCCGGAACTGGCGAAGTTCGTGAAGGGCCTCGGTTTGGACGGCGTGGAGCTTCCCGTGCGGCCCGGCTACCAGGTCGAGCCCAAGAACGTGACGAAGGGCTTGCCCGAAGCGGCGAAAATCCTCGCCGACCACGGGTTGAAGATCGGCAGCGTCGCGGGACCGACCGATGAGGCGACCATCGCCGCGTGCGGCAAGGCGGGCGTGCCGATTATCCGGATCTGCGTCGGAATCGACATGAACATCGGCTACTTCGCGACCGAAGAGAAAGTCCGCAAGGAGTTCGACGCGCTCATTCCCGCGCTCGATCGACACGGGGTGAGCATCGGCGTTCAGAATCACTGCGACGTCTGCGTGGGCAGCGCCGTCGGCATCATGCACCTCATCGAGAAGTACGACCCGAAACACGTCAGCGCGGTGCTCGATCCCGCCCACAGCGCCGTCGACGGCGAGCCCGAGGCGATGGGGCTCGACATCGTCTGGTCGCACCTGAGTTTGATCAACTTCAAAGCCGCTTTCCACCTGCGCACGAACGGCCCCGAGGCCCCCGAGGCGGAGTGGACCGTGCATTGGACGACGGGCCGCCATTCGGGTTTTTCCTGGAGCAAGATGGTGAACCTTCTGAAGCAGCGAGGCTACAAAGGCGACATCTGCCTGCCGGCCGAGTACAGCCGCGCGGCGGGAGGGCAGTACATGGGCGAAGACACGGTCCCGCTCCTCGTGCAGGACATCGCCTATATCAAGTGCCTGCTCGCCCAGAAGTCGGGCGAGGTGAAAGCGCAATGGACTGACTGGCAATCGGCCGGCCCGAAGTGAACGCACGGGCCGCCAACTCGCGGCCCGGAGGAGGCGTCTCAGCGTCTCAGCTGTGGCCCCATGCTATTGTAACGCGGGCATCCTGCGCGCAGTGGCGCGCGGGCGTCTCGCCCGCGTGACCGGCATGGTTGTCCGAATCCACACACAAGGAGAAGAACCATGGGTAAGAAGACCGGGAGGAAAGCGGCGAAAACGCCCGCCCCGGGCGCGAAAAAGAAGGTGCGCATCTGCATGGTCGGCGCCGGCGGCATGGCCAACGCCGTCCACTATCCCTCCCTCGCGTCCTTCGACGACGTCGAGATTGTCGGCGTGTGCGAACTCGATCCGGAGCGTCTGCGCGCGACGTGCGACAAGTGGGGCATTCCGAAAGAGAATCGCTATGAATCGCGTCTCTACAACGACTACCAGAAGATGCTCCAAGCGCTGAAGCCCGACGGCGTGTACGTCATCGGCCAGCCCAACATCATGTACGACATCTGGGCGTGGTGCGTCGGCAACGGCTTCAATCTCTACATCGAGAAGCCGATGGGGCTGTCGATTCACCAAGCCCGCGCTTTGGCGCATCTGGCGGAGGAAAAGGGCTGCATCACCCAGGTGAGCCACCAGCGCCGGAGCTGTCCGTTGCTCAAGAAGATGCGGAAGGAGTGCCTGAAGCACGGCCCCATCGTCCACGCCGTTTGCGAGTTCTTCAAATGCGAACGGGGATCGGTGTTCGGCGCTCGCGACCACATGATGGACGACTGCGTGCACTCCATCGACACCTTGCGCTGGATGTGCGGCGGCGAGGTCGTCGACATCGAGGCCCACTGCAAGCGCGTCGGAACGGTGGACATCAACTGGATCGGCGCCACGGTCCACTTCGACAACG
>DATKZW010000525.1:0-2966 GCA_035527775.1 Sumerlaeia bacterium
CCCCACCCTGCGCTTCGCGCCTGTCCCGCGCACCTATAAGCCGCGCCTCAGACTCCGCGACCCCTTCTACAAAGTCTCCTTCGACCCCGCGTGGTCCTTGCGCAACCGCACCAACGCCCCCCTCGCCGAGGTGGATGAAGAAGCGGGCGGTCGCATCGACTACGCCGAGGAATCGGGTTTCGTCCACACCTTCCATAACCTGATGCCCCCCGCCGAGTATTTCGAGGAGCATCCCGAGTACTACCAACTCGGCGGCGATGGCAAGCGCGTGGCCCACCAGCTCTGCGCGACGAACCCCGACGTCGTGCGCATCGTGACCGAGCGCGTGCGCGAGATCCTCGCCAAGAGCCCGAACGCCGACATCGTGAGCGTCTCGAAGATGGACGGCGGCGGGACCTGCCAATGCGAGAAGTGCAAGGCCCTGGACGACGCCGAAGGCGCCCAAATGGCAAGCCTCCTATACCTCGTGAACCGCGTGGCGGAGAACATCGAGAAGGACTATCCCAACATCGTCATCTCGACGCTCGCTTACCTCGAGACCATCGGCGTGCCGAAGACGGTCCGCCCCCGGCGCAACGTGGCGATCCGCGTCTGCACGGACTCGTGCTCGTGGTGGGCGCCCTTCACGCCGGCGCGCGAGAGCGAACGCTTCGCGCCAACTCTGAAAGAGTGGTCGAAAGTCTGCAAGCGGATGTACATCTGGGATTACGTCGTGAACTTCAGCCACTACACCGCGCCCATGCCGAACATGGAGGTCGTCGCCGACAACATCCGCTTCTTCGTCGAGAACAACGCCGAGGGGATCATGACGCAAGGCGCGTACCAGAGCCCCGGCGCCGAGCGCGACTGGATGCGGTCGTGGGTCACCGCCAAACTCATGTGGGATCCCTCGCGCGACCTTTGGGACCTCATGCGCGACTTCGCGTGGGGGCATTACGGAAAGGCCGGCGCGGCGATGGCGGCCTACGACCGCCTTCTCTGGGAGGCGGGCCAAGACCACAAGAAGGAACTGGCCGCGCCGGCTGGCGGCATCCGTTACCTGATGGACAGTCCGTTCCTCTCAAAGGGCTTCCTCGACCGCGCCTGCGCTCTCCTGGACCGGGCGCAGGAGATGGCCGAGAACGAGGCGGTGTTCAAGCGGGTCGAGATCGCGCGGATCCCCATCATGTACGTCCAGTTGAGCCGGGGGCCGGAATTCACTGGGCCGGACTATCTCTCCATTCTCGAGCGTTTCGAGTCCGCGGCCCGCATGGCGGGGCTCACGACCATCGCCGAAGGGCCGCCCGACGTCGAGCAACGGATCGCGGCGTGGCGCAAGGCGTGGGACGACGCTCTGGTCAAGATCCCCCCCAAGATCAAGGAGTGAGGCGATGACGACACGAGCAACCATCATGCCGGACCTCTACCAGCCTCACGGCGAAGTCGGGACGAAAGTTTGGCTCCTGCTCCCTCTTCGCCTTTACGTGGGCGTCCACTTCTTCCTCGCCGGCATCGGCAAAGTGGGCAGGGAAATGCTAACGAAACCGGCCGAAACGCTCGGCGCCATGCTTCAACAGTCCGTCGACGCCGCCGATTATCCTTACGGCTTCTATCGCGCCTTCTATCACGGCGTCATCGACCCGAACATCGCTCTCTTCGCCTTCCTCGTCGTCTTTGGCGAGTTGTTCGTGGGGCTTGCGATTGCAACGGGGACCTTGACGCGCTGGGCCTGCGTCGCGGGAATCTTCATGATGCTGAACTTTTCCCTCGCCTTCAACAAGCCCCTCGCCGTGCCCGACAACACGACGTCCTTCGCCGTCATCATGCTCGTTCTCCTCCTCACCAACGCCGGTCGCGCTTACGGCGTCGACCACTTCCTGCGCGGGAAGGTCGCGCCCTGGATCGCGTGACCGCCTCTCGGGAGAACGTCCCCCGCTTTGCCCCAAGCGCCCCTCCCGTTTCCCCCCGGACGGATCCATGCGATCCCTTTTGTCCGTCCCATCCGTGTTCCCTTCTCCGCCGTATGATAGAACGCGAATCGGACGGATTGTGCGGATTAGGACGGATTCCGCCGGGCCTCGCGCCGTCGTTTTTCGCCGGGCGGATTCTCCTGGTCTTCTTGCGTTCTCTGCGTCTCCGCGTTGGATCTTCATTTTGCCCCCGCCCTGACGCTTGACACTCGACAACCCGATCCGTACTATAAACCCGCGGCGGAGCCTTTTCGGTCTCCGCATCCGGCGCCTTTTTCCAGCCGGGGGTCGAGGCAGCTTCACGAAAACAGCCGCACGCGCGATCGATCTCACCATGGGCCTCTTGAGAAAACTCACGCTTCTTTTCTACAGCCTTTTCCGCGTTTCGGGCGAGATGATGGGATTGTTTGGCCGCACGCTCGTCGAGTTGCCGTCGGTTTTCCGCGGGGGTCGTCGGGTCCTTCTGTGCATGATGGAGTTTGGCTTCTATACGCTGCCCCTGGCCGCATTCATCGGCCTTTTCATCGGCATGGTCACCGCATTGCAGACGGGCCTCGAACTGAAGGAACTGGGCCTTGTCGAGTCGATCGGCACGATCGTCGGCCTGTCGGTCGTTCAGGAGATGGGGCCCGTGATTACGGCTTTCATCATCTGCGGGCGGGTGGGGGCGGCGATGACGGCCGAGCTCGGCACGATGGCCGTGACCGAGGAGATCGACGTCCTGCGCTCGCTGGGGATCAGCCCCGTGCGTTTCCTCGTGGTTCCCCGCTTCGTCGCCGCCGTCACGATGCTGCCGATCCTGACGATTTACTCGATCCTGATCGGCATCTGGGGCGGCATGATCGTCGCCACGAGCAGCTACCTGGGCGTGGCTCAAGTGGTCTACTACAAGCGGATGTTCGACGCGCTGCATCTGTACCACATCGCCGGCGGGATGAGCAAAACGTTCGTCTTCGCGGCCATCATCGCCATCGTTTGCTGCCATTTCGGCCTGAAGGCCACCAACGGCGTTGAGGG
>DATKZW010000526.1:0-2965 GCA_035527775.1 Sumerlaeia bacterium
GTTCACTCGCCAGGCAACGCTCGGTCTGAACGGAAGTCTGGAGAAGAGGTGACCGACGACGGTGAACGTGGGATACCCAGGAGGATGCGGCACGCCGAGGCAATGGGCGGCGGCGATCAACTCTCCGCTGTCCTCCGCCGTGACGGTCGGGGCAAGGGTCCGCGTGTAAAGGACCAGACCGACCGCCATGATGACCGCGGCAAGTCCCAGGTCCAGTGCCAGAAGCGACCTCGCCTGACGGGACGGAGCGGGCGCTCCTTCCAGCGGAACGGGTCCGGACCGCTCGCCCCGGAACCCCTGACCCGCTCCGGTAGAGGAACCGACCTCCGCTGGGGCGGCGAAGGATTCGGGCTTGAGGGTTCGTTCTGCCGGGGGTTCCTTCTCCTCGCGGGCCTGGGCGGCCTCCAGACGCCGCGTGGCGATCCGGAAGCCCCATCCACAGATCGCCAGGAAAGACAACGCGCTGATGAGAATGCCGATCTTCGCATGGGCCGGCCTTGCGTACTCAAAGAGGATTTCCTGCTGACCCGCCTCCAGACGGATGGAGAGAAAGGCGTGATTCGCCCGCGCTGCTCTCACCGGAACTCCGTCGATCGACGCTCGCCAAGCCGGGGCCCACGATTCGGACACCACTACCGTAAGGGGAGCGGTCGTCGGAGTTTCGTCGGCAATCCGGAGCCGAATCCGATCCGCACGCTCCCGGATCCACGCCATCTTGATCTTGGGCAGAGGAGCGACCGGAACGGAGAACGATTCCTTCTCGAGCAGGTTCACCACGCGATCTCGGGGGACATCTTCCGGGATCGGCACGGGCCGCCCTTTCTCATCCCACTGCCGACGCCAGAGAACGAGATCGTATCGACTCCAATCCTGTTCCTTCGTCCCTTCCGGTTCGGTGTCGAAAAAGGCGACGTTTCGTTCGACGCAGAACGTCATGAGGTCCAACGCTCGAGAATCGAAGGGCCCCACGTAGGCTGCGGCCCGAGGGTAGAGCTGGACGTATGGGAGTTTCAGCGCGTTCTCGTAGACAGCGAAGCGCCCCTCTTGCCGGACGAGAGAGAGAAGATCGGAATCCCTAAGATGCAGGTCCGGCGACGCTTCGAGATCGTCCACTATGTATTTCACGTTGCACATGCCGGCCAGCAGCGCGGCCTTGCCCCTTAGGCCCGCCCCGTCCTCGAACAACAAGGGGTATGCATGGTCAAGGATGATGTCTCCGACGCCCGATGGCGCGCTCCAGTTCAGCCAACTCCATGCGGTTGGCTTGCGGGAATATACGGAGAGCATGTCGAGCAGCGGATTGTAGCTCTCCGCTCCGATGGTTCGGCACCACTCCTCGTCCGATGCGATGAATTCGCCCGTTCGCGCCAGCTCAAACAGGATCGCCCGGGACGCCTGGTTCTCATAGAAGATCTGCCTGTAAGGCGCGAAGTCTAGGATGACGATGGCCAGAATCCCGCCGAGCGCAAGCAGCCGAAACCGCGATGGAATCCGTCGGCGCATCCTCTCGATGCCGATCGCGGCAAGCGCGGCCGTGGCAAACACACAAGGGGTGATGAAGAACCACAGGGGCGAGCGCATCTCTCGGTAGACCGGCACGAGCAGCCGAAGCAGGCGGAACCAGGGAATGGCCGCCCCGAGAAACAGAATCACGAGGAGGAGCACGATTTCGCTTCGCCGGGACATGAGATGCCTCGCGGCGGGACGAAACAGGAAAAACGCGAGAATCACTCCGAGGAACAGGGCGACAGAGAACGCGTTCATCGCGAAGGAGCGGAATGCGGAACTGGCGAACAACCCCTCGAGGCTCTCGATGATCGAAAGAGGGCCGAAAGAGAGAGCAAAAGCCAGCCAAGCCATGAGAAACCACGCCAGCTGAGGAACGCGGGAGCGTCCGCCTCGAAGAGCAAGACCCAATCCGGCTAGGACGATCGGGGTGACGCCCAGGTACAGGTGCGGACCGAACAGCACGCAGTCCTTCGGCAGATCGTCGAACCAGGCGAACAACCCTCCGTTTCGGTTCAGGGCGTACAGAACGTTCCGGTAAGAGAACTGCCCGATCGCCTTCTCGATGTACTCCGGCTTGAAGAGGTTGCTGTAGGAATGCTCCGCTAAAGCCGGAAGCCAGAAGAAAGCGCAGAGCCCCAGGCAGGTTCCCAGAGCCACAAGCAAACACAAGCACCGGGGCCACATGGAGAAGCGCAGCCGCGCCCGTTTCTGGGAACTCGTCCCGTCTGCCCCCTCTTTCCACGACTGGAGTATCGACGCTCCCAGAAAGATAAGGAGAAACGGGTACGTGACGAAAGCCCCCTCGTTGTTGATCCACAGCCCGACCGACATGAAGACGCCGAGCAGAACCGCCGAGGCGCGACTGGCCGCGGCGAACGTCCTCTGCGCCATCCAGAAAACCAGCGGGACGGCGGCATAGAACATCGCGACCTCCATATGCCCGCGTTGCGCGCTCTCGACGATGGCCATCGGATGGATGGCATACATCACAGCCCCCACTGATCGAACGGCGCGATCCGAGGTCACAATCCCGAGCAGGATGTACATCGATAGGGCGCTGAGAAGATGAAACGCGACCAAGGCGACCTTAATGCTGACCACCGGGCCAAGGAAGGAAAGGAGAAGCGGCGGCAGGACGCTCAGGAACTTGGCGAAGAGGAGCGTGCGAGGCTGACCGTTGAACCAGCGAGGGCACCACTGACTGAGCCATCCTTCCTCGCGGATGTTCTCCCGGATCTCCCAAACGTGGGCCGCGTTCCCGGGGAAGTCCTCGAGAGGAAGGCCCTGATCCAACCAGCCCATGCAGAAGAAAAGAACGATGGCGGCTATGCCGAGGAGGCAAAGCGAGAGCGGGACCTGGGCGTCAGGCTCCGCCCTTTCTTCCGGAACCCGGCCGGCAGACGACGGACCGCGGCGCCCACTGGAGATCCGGGTCCTCGGCGAGGAGGATCGCTTC
>DATKZW010000527.1:0-8610 GCA_035527775.1 Sumerlaeia bacterium
TTGTTGATCTTGACGCCGGCCTCCGTCCCATCGAGCTCTTGCACCCGAATCGTCTTGAAAAGGACGACCACCAGGCCGAGCAGAGCAATAAGACCAAGAACGATTGTGCTCCTAAAATACCGAAAGATTTGCAGCCTCCGAATCTGGGCCATTCGATCGTCTGGCATGGCCTGTCTCCTCTCTGATTGGTTTGGGTTTGGATGTCGCCCCATCGCGCGGGCGGCGCCCGCGCGCCAAAGGGGCGACCCAAGCAATGTCGCGCTCGCCGGGACCGGCTAGAAGCCTTGCACCGCGGCCAGGGCTCCGCGGGAAGGCCGCTTACGGCGGTTGTCACGATTCCTGCCCGATCCTTTCCGGCTCGATCCGAGTCTTCTTTGTCAGGATGCGCCAAAGGGAAAAGCCCGCCACAACGGCCCCTCCGAGAATGAGAACCGGAGGAGAGATGCGGGCGACGAAAGTGAGAACAAAGCAAACGACCACGATCGCCACCAAGGCGAGGAGCGATTTGACGATCCGCACTTCCCACTCGTCCTTCAGGGACGACGGGTGGAGGCGGATGAACGCGTCGTGACGCCGGTAGGCCGCCCGGCGGTACGTGATGGGCGGGAACTCGTAGGTTAGGACGCCATGTTCCTCGTCGATGACCGCTCGGGCGTAACCGCGTGTGGCGAGCTCGCGCAGGCGCTGCTTGACCTGGCTCAGGGTCAGGCGCGAGCGCCCGGCCACGTCGGCGATGCGGATCGGCCCGCGCGCCGTCGAGGTGATGAAAAGCAGCTCGTGCTCCCAGACTGCGTCCGCCGGCCAAGCGGTCGACTCCGCCAGGCGCATCAATTCCTGGCCCAGGTCGTTGTGGCAGGCGTAGCACAGGCACATTGCCTCCTCGCTCGAGGCCTCCGCCCCGCAGTGGATGCAAGTCCCTCTCTCCATCGAACGCGGGCCCGCATCCAGCAGCTCGGGGAACTCGTACGTCTTGACGCCCTCATCCGTGTGACTGACCACGACCGAGCCGTCCACCATCTCGTCGAGGTGCTGCTCAATCAGTTCCAGCGACACCGGAAGGTAGGGGACCAGATCGTTCGGCGTGATGCGGCCTCCCTCTGAAGCCGCGACGCGCTCGGCCAGATTCTCCAACGTGGCTTTCAGGGCGCTCATCTTCGGCTCCCCGTTCTTCCTCGAGCCAAGCCCTAGGAGCCCATTGTGGCTCCGGGCCCGTGTGTCGGCGCCCTTGCCCCCGGACGCCCCCTCCCGGGGATTTGCCCCGTGGCCGTATCTTCGCCCATCGGTTCGGGAGAAGCAAAGGAAACCTGCCCAATTCGCGTTTCTCGTCTTTTTCGGTTCGCCCATCGCTCCATGTCCCCCGTGCGTTTCCCGATCGATGCGTTAGCCTCCCGCCCGTCCCGTCCGCTCTCATCGGTGGACGGATTCCGCGCTGCCGAGACGAAATGCCGCAAGGATCGGACCAAACGGAGAAGAATCCCGCAAACCCTTTGTCCGGAGGCATCCACATCGAATGATGAGACCCCATGCAGAGCGCGAAGTTGGCGCGGGGAACCAGATAGCTGCCCATCTCGCCAAAGGAGTTCCTCCGGCAACGCAACTGCAACGGGAAAAGGGATTGTCGGAAAAGGGGAAACGGAGCGTCAACGAGCGAATCGGCCGCTTGCTGCCTCTAAGTCTCAATCCGACAGTGACCTATGGCAGTCTCGAGGGTCGCTTTCGCGGCGCGAAAAAAGATGAAAAAAAGTGGAATATAGAGCTTGACAGGTCTGTGGATAAGTACATATATTGTCGCTGTTCCTTGTGGTGGTACCAGATGTTGGGGGTGTGCTTTCGAGGAACGCTTTCTTGGGTCGGTCGCGGGCCCGGACCACCCCCCGCAATCGGCCCGGGCTATTCGGTAGGTGCGCAGATCCGTCTCCCGTGGTTCAGGGCTTTTCCCGCTCCCGCTGTTTGCCGCCCCGGAAAGCCAAGCCGGACCTTGAGGGTGGTTGCACGGGTGGTGGCTTGAGTGGTTCAGGTCGGGCGTACTGGTTGCCTTACGGACGGACATCCCTCCCGCCCCGTCGGTCCGTAGGATTCCGGCTCTCCGTAGTCTCCTTCTCGAACCAGGTGGTTTCGGTCCTGAACCCTCAGGCCACCACCCCCTTTTTCGCGTTGCGCGACAAACCGTCTTCTTCCACACTCCTCGGCCCAACCCGTCCTCACGGGGAAGGGCGCCACGCGCGGGCGAACGCTCGAGCCGCCTGTTCGGGATCCTCCGCCGCCACGAGCGCGCGGATCGCGGCCACGCCGTCGGCGCCGGCGCGCAGGACTTGGGCGGCGTTTGCCGGGTCGATGCCTCCCAAACCAACGAGAGGGACGGCCAGGTCCCGCCGGGCCGCCGCCACCCCCTCGACGCCTTGCACCGCCACCAGGCCCGCCTTGCGCGGAGTGGGGAAGACGGGGCCGAAGGTCACGTAGTCCGCTCCCTGCTGGGCGGCGCGTCGCGCCTCGTCCGGCGAGTGCGTGGACGCGCCGACCAGCCGACTCTCGCCCATGAGCGCGCGCGCGTTCTCAAAGGGCAGAGACTGCCACCCCAGATGCACGCCGTCGGCGCCCGCCGCGAGGGCAACGTCAACCCGGTCGTTCACGATCAGCAGAGCGCCTGCCCGTTGGGTTATTCGCCGGAGTTCGACGGCCAGGTCGTAGAGCCCTTTGGTTGTCATGTCCCTCTCGCGGAGCATCACGGCCGTCACCCCTCCACGCAACGCCGCTTCGACGACGACGGGAAGAGGCCGGGCCGACGCGGACTGGTCGGTGACGAGGACCAAGCGGAGAGATTCGGATCTTGCAGGCATGAAGGACGGGCCTCGTTTGAGTCTGGCCGAGAGACGCATCCTGCAACGAGATTCGCCTCCGGCAAAGAGGAAAACCGGGCCGCGCTAGTAGTCCCGGTAGCAACACCGCGCGCAGGCGGGAAAGAGATCGTGTCTGCGCAGGGCGCGGCGGAAGCGCCGCATGCGAGGACTGTTCCAGAGATCCCACAGGGGCGTATCGAGCGGGTTCCCGACCACGTAATGGAGACAAGGCTCGAAGGCGCCGTCAGCCAGCAGGCGCATCGTGCGCCACGGCATCGTGCAGCGATTTTGAAACGGGTAGCCGAGATCCAGGTAGTAGCCCCACCAGTCTCTGCGCGCCACGGAGGGGAAGAACAGCACCCGCGGACGTGGCGACGTCTCGGCAAGAACGGCGTCCAGATTGGCTTCAAGACGCCGGAATTGCTCCTCGCTCAGTCGCATGTCATAGAATTCGCCCTCGCGTTTGGATGCTTGCGTCGCCGGCGAATCCTCATGTCGTTGGCCTCCGTTTTCTCGGTGGTCGCCGAGAGCTTCGGCGAAAACCCGGTTATGCCGGGCGACGTTCTCGGGCGAGTCGAAGATGGGGTGCTGAAAATTCAACTCCTCCACGCCGAGACGGCGTACGACCGCATAGGTCTCGAGAAGCGTGTCGATGCTATCGGGGGTGATGACGCAGTTGACCTTCAGCGCGGGGTAGCGCGAGGATGCCCGCCGACGCGCCTCCTGGACCGCGCGAATCCCCTCGACGGCCCGCTGAAACGTTCCCGCCACGCAACGAATGCGGTCGTGGACTTCCTCGGGGCCGTCCAACGAGACGGTCACGTTGTCCACGCCGATCTCCACGAGTCGTTCCGCCTGACGTTCGAGGAGAGAGCCGTTCGTGACGAGCGCGGCGATCATGCCGCGGCGCTTGATGCCTTCGAGGATTTCGTCCAGTCCGCGGTAGAGGAGCGGTTCGCCGCCCGTGAAGTAGAAAGCGGGCCGCGCCCACGTCGCTTGGTCGACGACCCGGAGCCACTGCTCGGGCGTCAACTCACTCTGGCCCGCGCGCAGGGTCGCCGTGTCATCGTCTCCCGTCGAGCCGCCGGCACCTTCCTTCCCGCGGGGCTGCATGCACATGGCGCAGCGCAAGTTGCAGCGTCCGGTGACGTTCACGGTGATAAGGCTCGGCTTGAGCGCGTATCCGCCGGGCAAGTAGCGCTCAAGCCGGCCGACGGGGCTGCCCCGCAGCACGTGCCGCACCGCCCACGACAGATGCGCGGGAGACCGCATGGCGAGCCGCAGGCGTTTGGCCGTGATTTTCATGGGCGCTTCTCCCCGCGGCGATTCTATCTCAGAAGTCAGAGCGGATTCAACGGGGGTGTCGCCGCGGAATGTCGCCGCGGAACCGGAGACGGAGCCGCCGAACGCCTTTGACGGGCCAAATGCGGACCCGATCGACCGAACTCCACGCCCAGCGAAAAAAATGGCGGGAAACGAGCTTGCCGGAATTGACAAGGCGGACCCGTCGGCATACGATTTCTTTTTTCAGGCATTCCTCGCAAGGGAGGAGAGTCGATCAACATGCCATCCGCGAAACCGAAAGTGAGAAAATGCGTTCTCGCGTACAGCGGGGGGTTGGACACCTCGGTCATCATTCGCTGGCTCATCGAGAACTACGGGTGCGAAGTCGTCGCCTTCTCGGCCGACCTCGGGCAGGGCGAGGACCTCAAGCCGCTCCGCGCCCGAGCGGTCGAGACCGGCGCGTCGAAGATCGTCATCAAAGACCTGCGCCGGGAGTTCGCCCGCGACTTCCTGACGCCCGCCATCCACGCCAATGCCCTTTATGAGGGGAAGTACCCGCTGGCGACCTCGCTGGGGCGTCCTCTCATCGCGAAGTGGCTGGTCGAGGTGGCCAAGGCCGAAGGCGCCGACGCCGTCGCCCACGGTTGCACCGGCAAGGGGAACGATCAGGTGCGCTTCGAGGTGGTGACAGCCGCCCTCGCGCCGCGGCTGAAATGCCTGGCGCCCGTTCGCGAGTGGGAGATGAAGACGCGCGAGGACGAGATCGAGTACGCGCGGCGCCACAAGATCCCGATCAAGGCGACGAAGGCCAAGCCCTACAGCCTGGACTCCAACCTCTGGGGCGCGTCGATCGAATGCGGCGTCCTCGAGGACCCCAACGTCGAGCCGCCCGAGGACGCGTGGCAGTCAACTCGAGCGCCCGAGAAAGCGCCCGACAAGCCCCAGACCATCGAGATCGAGTTCACTAAGGGCGCGCCGACGGGCCTCAACGGGAAGAAGATGGACTTGGTCCGCCTGATCGAAACGCTGAACGAGATCGGCCGCCGCCACGGCGTGGGACGGATCGACATGGTCGAGAACCGCCTCGTAGGGATCAAGTCGCGCGAGCTCTACGAAGCCCCCGCCGCCGTCATCATCATCGAGGCGCACCGGGCGCTCGAAGGGATGTGCCTGGATCGCGAGCTCGCCCATTTCAAGCCCCTTCTGGAGAGCAAGTTCGCCGAGCTCACTTACTATGGCCTCTGGTACTCGCCCCTGCGCGAGGCGATCGGCGCGTTCATGACCGAGACGCAGAAACACGTGTCCGGCGCGGTGCGGATGAAACTCTACAAGGGCGCGGCCCGCGTCGTCGGCCGCGAGTCCGCGAGTTCACTTTACGACGCGTCGCTAGCCACTTACGACGAAGGCGACCAGTTCGATCGCACGGCGGCGGAAGGTTTTATCAAGATCTTTGGCCTGCCGTCGAAAGTCGTTGCCGCGCGCCGGGGCGGGCGCCGGAAGTAGGAGATCCCGGCAAGACGGAGGAGTCACAGCCGAGCTTGGCGTCGAGCTCGGCTTTTCCTCATTGAGCCTTACGGACGCGACGCGGGTCGAGGAAGCGGTAAGAGTTGCGCGCGCCGGCGGGCGGGATTTCGCCGATGCTTGCGTTCTTGCCAACGCCCGCCGGGCAGGCGCCGATGCGATTGCCACATTTGACCTTCCAGGCGTTGAGTGGAAAGTTCGGTTGACGCCGGACAAGGCCGTTCTGTATAATTGAGAATAGGATGTGGGAAGGCTGGCGACAGGAGGAACAGGCGCGTCGAGTGCAGAGAAAGCGGGGCCTACCACGCAATGAGAGCGACACTTCCCTTCGCAAGCAAGTCCACGCCGGGTCTTGGCGGCTTCACCCTGATCGAACTCCTGATCGTCGTGGCCATTATCGCAGTCCTGGCCGCCATCGCCGTGCCGAATTTTCTCGAGGTCCAGGTGCGCGCCAAGGTGTCGCGGGCCGTGGCCGACATGCGGACGATCACAACCGGCCTCGAAGCCTACGCCGTGGACAATCGCGACTATCCCCCCAACGACGGCATCTACAATGTGGTTCCCATCCAGCTTTCCACTCCGATCAGCTACGTCACGAATGGTTATCTGATTGATCCCTTCGCGGACAACATCCCCCTTCCCGACTACTACCTCCCGGACGATCCCCAGTACATCCGCTACTACACGTACGACAAGATCCTGACTATGGACGAGTTCATAGCCTACGTCCGCGAGAGGCGCCCGATCTCGGGTTCGTTGGAGTTCGTGGATCATCCGGGGGCCAACGTCGGCGCTTTCTGGAAGTACGGCAAATGGCGAATGCTCTCCCTGGGGCCTGATCGCGAGTACAGGCTTCCAGACTACGCGATCGGCAGCGACCCGTGCGACCCCAACGGGGTGCTCATGGGTTCCGACATTCCCTACGATGCCACGAATGGAACCTTGAGCCCGGGGAACATCCTCTTCACTCAGAAGCACGGCTGGAAACAGATCATGGACGATCGTCGCCCTTAGGGACTGTCAAAAGGAGGGCCGCGCAATGGGTAAGCACGGATTCCTGCCAACGATCGCGTTGGCTGCCGCGATTGTGTCGAGCGGAGGGCCTCTCGCCCCGGTGTTTGCCGCCGGGCCCCTTTGGGCTCAGCACGTTCCGGGAGAACTCGTGGTCGAGTACGGCGAAGGAGTTGCTCCGAATTCTGGAGGCGAGTCCCTCAAGGAGCGCTCATCGTACCGTAGGGCCGCCGAAATCGCTTCCTCGCGTCGGCCCGCGAGTCTGGTCGCGCTCGACCGGCGCTTTCGCCTGCGCGAGGGGAGACCGCTTTTCACCGTCAGGCGGTCGTGGGCGGAGGCGGCCGGCAGAACCGCGCGCTGGGAGCTCGGCGCCCCGTCCCTCTCCTCGAACACGTGGCTTCTGCGCTTCGACCCCGGCGTCGATGTGGCTGAGGCCCGCAAGGCTTACGAGAACGATCCAAACGTCGTTTACGCCGAGTTGAACTACACCGGCTCGCTCTCCTACACGCCGGGGAACGACCCTTTGTATGCCCAGGCGCAGGCGAATCTCGCCTTGATCGGCATGGAGGCCGCCTGGGAAGTGAAGCGGGGCGCCGACTCCTCGGTCGTCGTGGCGGTCATCGATTCGGGCGTGGACCTCAATCACCCGGAATTCGACGGCGTCATTCATCCCGCTTCGCATAATTTCACCGACGTGCTCACCCCGGAGTCCGTCTTCGACGACCATGGCCACGGCACCCGCGTGGCGGGCGTTATTGCGGCAACCGAGAACAACGGCGAGGGAATCGTCGGGATCGCTTTCGGCTGCCGGATCATGTCCCTCGACGTGGCCACCTCGTCCGGACAGACCTCGGCGTCCGACGTGAGCGAGGCGATCAACTGGGCGGTCGCCAATGGGGCCCACGTCATCAACATGAGTTTCGGTTTCAGCGCCCGCAGCACGCTGATGGAAAACGCTTGCGCGGCGGCAGCGGCGGCCAACATCCTCCTTGTCGGTGCGGCGGGCAACGCGAACCAGTGCAGTTTCCCCGAGTATCCGGCCTCCTTCGAGACCGTCATCGGCGTCGGCGCGGTGATGGACCTCTTGGGCACGCTGATCCGCGCCCCTTGGTCCAACTACAACGGCGAGGAGAAGAGCCTCGTGGAACTCGTCGCCCCGGGAGAGAAGATATTCTCGACCATTCCCGCCTCGCAATACGACGGTCTCTACGGCTCGGGCACGAGTTTTGCCGCGCCCATGGTGTCGGGGCTCGCCGCCCTCCTGAAATCGAAGAACCCCTCGCAGTCCGCCCGCGCCATCCGCGCACACCTGGGCGCCACGGCGGCCCCCCAAGGCGACTGGGCGGGCGCCGGCCTGGTCGACGCCGCGACGGCCTTGAGCACCGAGATCCCGCCCAACCTGCACATCGTGGACTACCGAATCGACGACGCGACGACCCGATCGATGGGCGTGAACAACGAAGACGGACGCCTTCAGGCGGGAGAGACGGCGGTCCTCCATGTGGAGTTGGAGAACAGATGGGGCGACGCCGCCAACGTGACGGCCACGTTGAGCAATCCCGACAGTCGAGTCACGGTGACCGATTCCACCGCCGGTTGGAACAACGTCGGTTCGTTCGTCAGAAGCCTCACGAGCGATGACTACACGGAGGTGCAGATTGACGCCGCCGCCGGCGCAGGCGCGACGACCTTCCACTTGGCCATCTTGTCCGACACCGCCGCCTACTCGCGCACGAGAGACTTCACGGTTCCCATCGAATCCCTTCTAACCCTGACCACGACCACGATCGGATCGGACACGACGTGGACCTCCGACAAGACCTACCTTATCCAAGGCACAATCACCGTCGCTTCGGGAGCGACCCTGACCGTCGATCCCGGCACGATCGTCCGTTTCGCTGTCCCAAACGCGGGTTTGGAAGTCCAGAGCGGCGGCGGGATTCGGGCCGAGGGCACG
>DATKZW010000528.1:0-3649 GCA_035527775.1 Sumerlaeia bacterium
ATGTCCGGCGACGCGACGCGCAATCTCGTCACGACCATGTATATTGGGCTTCTGGACCGACTCGTCGATGCAGCCGGCTTGGAATACGCGACGTGGGCTTTCGACACGGCCTACCTCCGGGGAAAAATCGAAGGCGTCCGCGCTCAGGCCAAGCAAATGGCGCGCGAGGTCCTTGCCTCCCAGGAGTTCCAGTCCAAGAACCCAACTCGTGAGGATTACACCGTGCGCCTCTACCGCGCCTTCCTCGGCCGCTTCCCGAGCAACGCCGAGCGCGCGTATTGGGTCGGGGAGCTCGACGCGGGGCGTCAGACCACCGACTCGATGATCGAGCTTTTCGCGGATTCCCCGGAGTTCACCCAGCGCCTTAACGAGTATTTCTGAGGTTTTCCCCGCGACAAGAGAATAGGTCGGGGCGCGCCCCGAACCGCGGAGGACGCGCCGCCCGCGGCTCACAGTCTGATGAGCCGCGCCGAGAGGGCGTTGGGCAGGGAGGCCAGCTTCCGCACCATGTCGGGCGGGAGATCGTCGTCCACGTTGATGGCCGTCATGGCTCGGCCGCCCTTCTCATCGCGGCCCCAGCTGATCTCGCCGATGTTCATCCCCGCGTTGCCGAGCGTCGTGCCGATGGCGCCGATGATGCCCGGCTCGTCGCGGTTCTCCATCAGGATGATAGTTCCCTTGGGACGCATCTCGAAGTGGAGGTCGCCGATAGCGACGATGCGCTGGCGATTGGGCTCAAACACCGTGCCGCTCAATGAGACCCTTTTGCCGTCCTCCATCGTCGCCGTCACGGTGATCATATTCAGGTAATCCCGGCGGCAGGTCGAACGGCTTTCCACAATGTTGAGGCCTCGGGCCTGCATGCGGGCGCGGGCATTGACGAAGTTGACCGGCGGGTCGGAGATGGACTCAAGGAAGCCGATCATGACCGACATCGTCAGCGGCTCGGTGGGCTGCTCGAGCAGCGTGCCGCACATGGAAATCTCCAGCTCGCGGAAGGGCGCGTCGCCCATCTGGACGATGAAGAGTCCCATGGCTTTGGCCAGATCCAGGTGCGGTTGCATCTGCCTGAGCATCTCGGCGTTGATGGCCGGAGCGTTCAGGGCCGTCGTCACCTCGGCGCCCTTGCAGGCGTTGACCACCTGTTCGGCGACCTGCAGGGCGACTTTCTCTTGCGCCTCCACCGTCGAGGCCCCCAGGTGAGGGGTCAGGACAAGGTTGGGGGCTTTGCGCAAAGGATGATCGTCGGGCAGCGGCTCGGCGGTGTAGACGTCCAAGGCGGCGCCCGCGATCTCGCCGGCTTCGAGGGCGGCGGCGAGCGCTTCCTCGTTCACGATCCCGCCCCGCGCGCAGTTGACCAGGAAGGCGGTCTTCTTCATCCGCTTCAATTCCGCTTCGCCGATCAGGTTGGTAGTCTCCGGCGTTTTGGGCGTGTGAACGGTGATGATGTCGGCGCCTTCAATGATCTCATTCACGCTTTTCAGCGCGACGCCCAGCCGCTCCGCCACTTCGGTCGATATGTAGGGGTCGTGGCCCCAAACCGTCATGCCGAAGGCCTTCATGCGCTTGGCCACCTCGCGGCCGATCTTGCCCAAGCCGATGATTCCCAGCGTCTTCCCAAAGAGCTCGACGCCGGCCAGCTTCTTCTTCTCCCACTGGCCCGCCTTCATCGTGGCGTCCCCGACGGCGATGTTGCGCACGAGCGACATCATGAGGCTGATGGCGTGTTCGCAGGTCGAGATCGTGTTGCCCTCCGGGGCGTTGGCGACCATGATGCCGCAGTCCGTCGCCACGGGGACGTCCACGTTGTCCACCCCCACGCCGGCGCGTCCGACGATCTTCATCCTCTTCGCCGCGCGCAGGACGTCGGCGGTGACTTTCGTGCGCGATCGAATGACAAGCGCTTCATACTCGCCGATCTCCGCAAGCAGCTCCTCGGGAGTGATCTCCGGCTTGTAGACGACCTCGTTGGCGCCGCCATCCGCGAGGATCGCGCGGCCCTCTTGCGCAAGGGAATCACTGACGAGTATCTTGGCCATGTTAGGGAGCCCTCCGCCGACTTGGTTTCGCCGTTCCGGCAGGAACGCGCCGTACCGTACGAAACGATCTAGAAATGGTCAACGGCATAATGGAAGTGCGGCCGGACGGGGAACATCTCCTTGAGCATCCCGAGCGCCTGGGGCGAGGCTCGGAAGACGCCCGAACTCGCCAGGGACGCCGCGTCCCGGCACCCGTACAGCATTTGCGCCAACGCCCACTGCGGCATGCGGACCGATGGGCCTCCCCGGCCCGGCGGACCCGCGGACAGACGTCCGCGCCCCCATGTGAGGCCCACGGCGTCCAGATTCGTCCGGATGCTCAGCCGTCCCGGTCGTCTCATGCGGCGGGCGAGTTCGTGGGCGGCGTTTTCGATGGCGCCGCCCACGTGGATGAGGCGCACCATGGCTTCGCCGTCGCCGCGGAACCGCATCTCCTTCGTGCAGCCCAAGGGCTGACAAAAGCGCGCGAACGCATCGTCTTCGGGCAGGAAGAGCTCGATCTTCTCCAGGCGCTGGTCGAGGGCGATGCGCGCCATCTCGCGCAGGATGCCGGGAAAGACGGCGGGACTGGCGACGCCGACCTCGAGGAACTTGGCGGTCAAATGCTCTTCGTGGCGAACAAAGTACCCCGCTGCCCTTCCCCGTTTGTCCAACGCCACCCGGCAGGCGGCCTTTGTCCGCCAGTGAAGGCCTTTCCGGAAGGGCCGCCAGGTCTTGGCGTCGCGGAGCGTGGGACCCGTGCGGCCGGCGTTGCTCTTCCGGTACAGACGCAGGACGGCGTTCAGGTAGTCGGGACCGAAATCGACGAAACGGAATCCCGCGGGCTCGACTCTCTCCGCGTCCCGCACGGCGATCGCGAACTTGACGTCCGGGAAGGCGGTCGCGTAGCCGAACTTTGGGTAGAAGCACGGGATGCCGTAAAGCATGCTCGTCTGATACCCCTCGCGGCGCATCCAGCGCAGGGCGTTCTCCAGAACCCGCCGCGACAGGCCGCGGAAGCGATACTCGTCGTGGGTCCCCACGCCCGCGATGCCGCCCATGCGAACTGTCGCGCAGCCGATCTGCTGCCGAAAATCGCAGACGTGGGCCCAGCTGACGGGCTTGGGCCCCTCGTCTCCCTCGTCGAGGAGCAGCTCCAGCTTGCTGCCCCCGTCGTGTCGCGTCACGCGGATATCGGGATCGAGAGGCCGGTCCAGGTTCTCGGGCGTGCTTCGGGGAGAAACGGCTGTTGTGCGCAGCTCATCGATCCGCGCATCGGCTTCCCCGCCGGTCAGCCGCCGCCCTTCCCGGGAAGACAACGCAGGCTTTCTGGGTTGGCGACTCATGGTCGGCGGACCTCGGAGCGGGAAACGGCCCTCAGGACCATCGCTCGCGGGCGACGATTTCCTCGAGCGCCTTTCGGGGCCGAGGCGGCGGCTCTTCGGCCGGGTAGCCCAAGGGGAGAAGAGCGACAACCCGCACGTCGTCGGGAATCCCCAAGATCGCCTTGGCCTTATCCTCGTAAAAGGCGCCGATCCAGCACGTTCCGAGACCTTCCTCGACCGCCTGCAACGTCATGTGATCCACGGCGATGGAAACGTCGATGGGGTAGGTCAGCTGGCCGCACGTCA
>DATKZW010000529.1:0-2294 GCA_035527775.1 Sumerlaeia bacterium
GTCACGGTGACGAAGACCAACGTGGCCGTGGCAAACGGTTCGTTCACCGTGACGCTGGATTTCGGCGCCGGCGCCTTCAACGGCGACGCGCGTTGGCTGGAGATCGGCGTGCGCACCGCGGGAAGCGGGGGGCTCTACACGACGCTCGCTCCGCGCCAGCGGCTGACGCCGACTCCTTACGCGCTTTACGCCAAAGCGGCCGGCGACGCGGCGACTCTCGGCGGCGTTCCCAAGAGCGGCTTCGCCCTCGTCGAACACACCCACGGCGGCGGGGGATACCAGAACGTGATCGTGGTGGCCAAGAGCGGGGGGGATTTCACCTCGATCCAGGCGGCGCTCGACAGCATCGCCGACAACACGCAAGGCAATCCCTACCTGATCTGGGTCGCTCCGGGAACGTACCAAGAGCGCGTGACGATGAAGCCCTACGTGGACATTGAGGGCGCGGGACAGAACGTGACGCGGATTCTCTACGGAGGCTCGTCCGCGGCGAACACGGGCACGGTCGTGGGCGCGAGCAACGCCGAGCTGCGCCACGCGACGGTGGAAAACAGCGGGGACGCGAACTACGCCATCGCGATATACAACGCGGCGGCCTCGCCGCGCATCACCCACGTCACGGCCCTGGCCCACAGCCCCAACACCGCCGCCTACGGCGTGAGCAACGTGCAAGGCGCGGCGCCCGTCCTGTTTGAGATGGGAATCACGGCCCAGGCGACGGGAGGGACGGGGCAATTCATCCGCGGGGTGAGCAACGAAGCCGCCTCGCCTGAAATGACCCACTTGGTCATCACGGCTCAGGGAGGCGCAGGGACGAACTCCGCTTACGGAATCCGGACCTCGGGCCTGACGGCCGCGCCGATTCTCGAGGACCTGCGCGTCACGGTCTCCGGGGCGGCCTATAGCTACGGCATCTGGAACGGCAGTAACGCGACCGTCGACATCCGGAACACCACCGTCTCCGCATCGGGAAGAGTCGTGAGCGTCGCCATCCGCAACGAGGATACGGAGAATGTGAGGCTGACCAACGTCAACGGCTCGGCGACGGCGGCGACGGCGACGGCTGACACGGCAGGCCTCTACAATTACCAGGCATCCGCGTCGGATCAGAACTGCGTGCTTTCCGGGGCGCCGGCGCCGGCAACCTCGAGCTACGGCGTCTTCAACTTGAACGCCGGCGTCGTCTCCCTTTACAAAGTGTGGATCAACCACTCGCGCATCTTCGGCAACACCAACACCATCAACACGCACCAGGCTTACGAGGTCTACTGCGGCGCCACACAGCTCTCGGGCGGAGACATCTTGCCGAACGGCGGCCTCATCCGATCCATTGCCTGCTACAACGAGAACTATCAGAATCCCCTTGGCTTCACGGGCAACCCATGAGGAGGCCGGCCTATATGGATCGCGTTGCGGCAAGGAGACCCGCGGGAGCGCTTTCCCCGCCACTTGTTCTTGCTCTGCTCTGGGTGGCGGCAGGCGCGGCCTTTGCTTCCTCGGGCGGCTCCTTCGATCTCTCCCGCTTCACGGTCGATGGCGGAGGAGGAGAAGGGAGCGTTGGCGGGGCCTTCCTCCTGGGCGGCACGATCGGACAGCCCGACGCGGGGCTCCTCAGCGCAGGCGCCTTCGACCTCACCGGGGGATTCCGGATAACGGGCGCCGTCGTTCCCCCGCCCACTCCGACCCCCACGGTCACCCCCACTCCTCTGCCTCCGAGCCCCACGCCCACTCCCGTTCCCCCAACTGCCACGCCCAGCCCCTCGCCGACTCGCGACCCCGCCGCCGTCCAGAACCTGGTCGTCCATTTCTACAACACCGTCCTGGGCCGCGATCCCGAGCCGGGCGCCGTTGACGCCTGGGAACAGGGCTACTTCAACTACGCCGTGAGTTTCGACATCGACGTGCGGTTCATCCCGCGCGAGATAGGGCGGCTCTTTTTCCTCTCCGAGGAATACGGGACGCGCAATCGCTCAGACGCCGAGTTCATCACCGACTGCTATGAGACTTTCCTCTATCGCAAGCCCTCGCAGACGGAACTCGACAACTGGACGAGGGGCGTGTGGAACCGGGGGGAAGCGATGACGATTTTCGCCGAATCGGCGGAATTCGAGACGCTCATCCTGAGTCTTTTCCCGGGGATGTCCGGCGACGCGACGCGCAATCTCGTCACGACCATGTATATCGGGCTTCTGGACCGGTTGGTGGACCAAGCGGGTTTGGAGTACGCGACGTGGGCTTTCGACACGGCCTACCTCTGGGGGAGAATCGAAGGCATCCGGGCTCAGGCCAAGCAA
>DATKZW010000530.1:0-2672 GCA_035527775.1 Sumerlaeia bacterium
TTTCGGATGACGACTTCCCACGCGTGGTTGTTGTCGGAGTGCGCCCAGAAGGGGGTGTAGTCGCCCGCGCAGGCGATGGCCTGGGAGCGCATGCAGTACATGAGCATGTTCGAGAGGTCCTCGCAACGCCCCAGGCGGCTCTCGAGCATCTCCGTGAAGCCCTGGTCGGTGGGGTGCATGTAGTACTTCTCGTTGAAGTTCATCCAGGTCCACATGTCCTTAATGACGCGGCTAGCCGCCGCCTGCGGGTCCGAGGTGCTTTCGAGTTCCCTCTCCAAGTTGATGTGGCGCACCATCAGGGGCAGGCGCCAGCGTTCGACCGGTTCGTTCGACCCCCGATAGGGAAGCACGTACTCGCAGAAGGCCTCGAAGGACAGGTCCTTGGCCCACGGTTTCGTGCGCCAGGCCCGGAAGGCCAGATCGATGTTCTCGATGAGGTAGTCGGCCGTCACCGTCTCCAGATCGTTGACGCGCACGGTTTTGCGCTTGAACTGGCCGTGCTTCTCCCTCAGGGCCGTCATGGCCTTGATCGCTTCCTGGTAGTTGGGAAACTTCGACGAATCGAACTCGATGGGGTTGCCGTTCTTGTCCTCCATGCCCATCTTGATGTAGCAGTGGCCCGGCATGTTGGCGACGAGGAATTCGGCGGCCCGCAACTTGAGCGGGTCGTCGCCCGACTTGTAGCGGTCGAGGACCTTCTCAATCTCGGCGCGGTTCTCGCCCGCCTTGGCCAGGGCCTCCTCGACCCGCTCGGGCCAAACGGACGGCCGCGCGCGGCTGCAACCGGCCAGGAGCGCGCAGGCGGCGAACGCGAGGGCGAGGGCTAGGGTCGCTGGGCGGGCGAGGGCAGAGACCGCCGGGCGAGTGGGGGCAAAGACCGGCGGGCGGCGGCCAATCATGATGTTTCTGCGGGCAAGACGCATGGTTCTTCTTCCTCCTTCTGATTTCAGCCCGGTCAGGCGGGCAAGTGACGCAGGGGGTAGATGTCAATCGCCCCATTGAGGAACGGGTTTGCCGTCCGTTGGTTCCGGTTTGTCTCTCCTTCTCATAACGGCTGGCCGCTCAGCCGCGGCCGCCCAGATGCGTGGTTTCAGGTCGATGGCCGCGGGAATGGCCGTCAGCTGAAGCGGCGGGTTGGGCCGCCGCCGCGCGTTTCAGGGCGGCGCGTATTCAACAACGATCTCACGCACCTCCTCCATCTCGAATTTGTACCTCCGGCGAAGCCTCCCCAGATGCTCATCTAACGAGACGTCGGACGGAAGACCAAGGTCGTGGATGATCTGGAGCGCCGGCACACCGGTCAGCTCCTCCACCTGACGGAAGGTCATGGATCCTTCGATCCGGTCCGCGCCGCCCGGGGCTTCATGATCGATGCGCATCCTATGCGGAGGCTCTCCTCCATACTCCACCGAACCGAGGAAAGGGGAAATCGCAATCCCCAACAGGCCGAGCACGCCTGTCACGGCCAAGGCAACACGCGCCCCGGAACCCTCGCGGGGCCGCCCCCTCACCATGCACACGATCCACCGCCAATGAAGGAGAAGATGGATCGCCAGGGTGGAGAGGAAGACCACCGCCACCCAGAAGTGGATAGCGCCCCAACCGTGACGATCCAGGCTCCAGAGTCTGCGGAAGCGCCCGGATCCCGGAGGAAGAACGTACCGCACCAGGATACCGGTGGCCGTCAACATCGCAAACGCAACGAACGAGGCGGCGTCTACCACGAAATTGAGTCTAGACCGGCTCATGCCTAACCCCGCGGCGCCTGGCGGCCCAACGATCCAAGGATTTTTGCGGCGCGGAGCCGGCCTTCCCCGGCGCTTCGGCGGGCGAGCTGACCGCAAAGGCTCGGCTTGAACGGAGCCGCTTCGCGCCAAGGCGAAGATTGCGGATTGCACCGGGTCGACCGCGCCCGACCGGTGGATTATGAGCGGGTGGAGGCGGGTGTCAAGGGCGAAGACGGCCGTTCGCCGCCGTTTCGGGCCGGGCGGGCCATGCCGGCGAAAGGGCGCTGCGGCGGGAGGGGAACGCTCGGGCGGGTGGTTGGCCACGGATCGACACGGATGGAACACGGATTGCCAGTCCACGATCCACTTGAGCTGCGGCTCTTCACTGCCGAAGGCGACCGGGCGCTCTGCATGCATTACTGTGATCCTGCATCACACGGCCACTCGATTCGTGTTTCATCCGTCCGCATCCGTGGCCTTCGACGCTGGCACGCGTCCGCCTTGTCGCGGGCTTTCGCCGATTGGGAACTGTGGGGCGTTGCCCCAAGCGCTAACTTACGAGCCGAGACCCCTGCTTCGGCATTCTCTGCGCGTGAGGACGAGAATCTCATTAGCGCCTCGTTTCAACGAGGCGTCCACCGGAATCCCCCCCCGCGAGGCAACCGTTTCAACGGTTTGCCTCCCGGGGAAACCGTTGAAACGGTTGCCACATCGGTTCGGAGGGGAGACTGGGCCGCCACCGGGCTGAAGCCCGGCGCTAATGAGAATGGCGCACAGAAGGCCGTTCCTGGGCGTCACGCCCGCCGCACGAGGAGGTAATCAGGGGCGGCCCCGCACCCTCCCGCGTCTCTCTGGAAAGCGGCCCGGACGCTTCGTAAAGTTAGCGCTTATGGGGCGTCGCCCCACCCTACGGTCGTCGCCTTGGCGCAAACTCTCTCTCCAGGC
>DATKZW010000531.1:0-2884 GCA_035527775.1 Sumerlaeia bacterium
GTCTCCCTCGCTGGCCGCTCGGACCAGTTTTTCCTCGGGGGTGATCGGTTCCATGGGTTCCGCCGTTGCCTCCGCGACCGGAGGGGGACAGGGAGGGCCCCCGGACGCGAACTGCCACGCGATGGAACCACTATGAGGACAGAGCGCGGGGCCGTTCAACAACTTTCCTCCTTCGAGTCGGGTCCCCACATCTATGTCGCGCACCCGTCGGGTCCCGGGATCCCGGTCTTCTCCGCCATTAGACTCCGGAGAATCCGCTTTCTTTGCGAAAATGTGCGGGAGAAGGATCCCTGCGCCTCGATCATCCGGCGTTTTCGCGCCCTCTTGACGCGCCTTCGCCGGGGCGGTAGAAAACGGGCGCCGCAAGAAGCGAAGGGGGCTCGCGCTTTCCCTCTGGCCGGGGGGAGGCTGAACGCCCAATCCTGCCACGCGCCTTGCCTATTTCGGACGTTCCGACTATTGGGGACAGTCGCCGTTTTTTTACCTTGACATCCCGACAAGGCGGGAGCAACTTTGTGAAGATATGCCGCGAATTGCCCGCATCGTCGCCGAGGGCTTTCCCCATCACGTGACCCAGCGCGGAAACAACCGCGAGGACGTGTTCTTTGATGACGCCGACCGCGCGGTCTATCTCGGTCTCTTGCGACGCGAGGCCGAGCGCCACGACCTCGCCGTCCTCGGCTACTGCCTCATGACGAACCACGTGCACCTCGTCGCCGTTCCCGAGCGCGCGGATTCTCTGGCCAAGGCGATCGGCCGCGCCCACTATTTCTACACGCGCTACGCCAACCGACGCTATAAACGCTCGGGGCATCTCTGGCAGAACCGGTTCTTCTCGTGCGCCCTCGACGAGATGCAGCTCCTCGTGGCGCTGCGGTACGTCGACCGCAACCCGGTGCGGGCGCGGCTGGTTCGCCGCGCGTGGCGCTACCCGTGGTCGAGCGCAGCGCTCCATGCGGGCGTGGGCGCGACGCCGGCGAAGGCGTCGGCGCTGGTCGATTTCCACCAGTGGAGCGAGATTTCCGCGGGTCTCGATTGGCGACAGGTCCTCATCGAGGCGGACGACGCGGAAGAGGCCGAAGCTTTGCGCGAGCGGACGCGCACGGGGTGGCCGCTCGGAAGCGCAAGGTTCGTGAAAGCCCTCGAGAAAAAGTACGGCCGCCCGCTTGCCCCCCTGCCCCGCGGCCGCCCCAGAAAGAGCTCGGGAGACAAGGCGAGAGCGGCAAGAACCCGGAAAAGAGGGAGAAAACGGTGACTGTCCCTCTTTGCTCTTTACCTTTAAGATTTACTTTTGTTTACTTTTGACTATGTGACGTTTCCCGCGAGAAAACGCATTTCGCAAATCCTGCGCGCGCATCCATAAACGACAAAACCCTTGCGCACGGGGTTCCTGCGCCCTATAAAGTGCCCGCGGCGGCGGGGGAGGAGGACGGGGGACGGCGTGCCGCCCGGACCCGAGCGCCCCCCGCCTTGCGCGAGTTTCCCGGAAAAGGCCCATCTCCCGAACCATGCCACAGAACTCCGCCAGCGGCGCCATCGTGCAGGAGACGTTTCTTCCCCCTTCGCGCAACCCGATGAAGCGCCTTTACAATTGGATCCTCCATTGGGCGGCGACGCCGTTCGGGGTTTGGGCGCTCTTCCTGCTCGCCTTCACGGAATCGTCCTGTTTTCCCGTCCCTCCCGACGTCCTCTTGATCGCCCTGTGCATGGGGCTGCCCCGGCGCTGGTCGTGGTTCGCGCTGGTCTGCACCGTTGGGTCGGTCGTCGGAGGGCTGGCGGGTTACGGCATCGGTTATTTCTTCCGGGACAGCGTGGGGCAGATCCTGCTCGAGTGGACGGGCATTCTGGCAATCCACGGCGACGCGAGTTGGGCGGACGCCTATCTGGCGCTCGGGTCGGCGCTCTCGGAGATGGCGAAAACCCAGGCACACCTCGGCCAGATCGCGCAGGAAATCCGCGCGACGGGCGAGGCCTTGGCCGCCGGGAGTCTGGCGGAACTGACGGCCTCCCAGAAAGCGCTCTGGGTGCGGGGCGAGGCGTTGCGCTGGTTCAACGGTCCCTTCGGTCCGTGGGCCGTCGCCATCGCCGGGTTCACGCCGATTCCATACAAAGTGTTCACCATCACGGCGGGGATGTTCGAGATGAACGTCCTCAAGTTCACCATCGCGTCCGCTCTGTCGCGCGGCGCGCGCTTTTTCGCCGTGGCGGCCATCATTGGCCTGACGTACCGGTTCTTCGGCGACAGGATCCGGGTCTTCATCGACCGCTATTTCAACTGGCTCTGCATCGGTTTCACGATTCTCCTTGTCGGCGGGTTCGCCGTCCTGAAATACTTGCGTTGATCCTTGCCCGGCGCGGGGCCTCCGGCCTTTCCCGTTCCGTGCGTCCAGACGCCCAGGACATGACGAGCGCTGGTTTTAGAGTCTCAAGAGGACGGCTGTCACGCTTTCAGCGCTCCAGCCGGTTCTGGAATCGCTTCCAAGAAGCCCACCGGCGAGGACAAGAAGGAAGCAGGTCGCTCGTCGGAGACGGCCTCCCACGTTCGGGGCGGCCCCCGGGCGCCGACGGAGAAGACAGAGGGAACCGGTGATGGCCCGCGTGGCTCTCATTTCCCTGCACGATGAGTTCTGCCTCGGGTTGCGCCACCTGGGGGGGTATCTCGCGCGGGCGGGGCATGAGATTGTCCTGATTCACTTCCAGCGTTACGCCGGCTACGAGAAGGACCCCACGGGCAGGTCCGACTGCTCGGACGAGGCGGATGCGCGCGGGGCGCGCGAGGCCATGATCCAGGTGCTCGCCTCGGGCGAAGTGCGCCTCGCCTTCGCCTCGTCTTCGACGCAGGAAGAGCGCGACGCCCTCCTCCAAGTCCTCTCCGAGAAGAAAC
>DATKZW010000532.1:0-2245 GCA_035527775.1 Sumerlaeia bacterium
GGCGTCCAGGCGGCCTTTCCCGACAAGCAGATTCCCATACGGGACACCGTTCTCATCGGCCTGCAAACCATCACTTACGCGGATCTCAATGTTCTCAGGATGATCTTCTATCCATCCCATAAGACCGTCTTCCGAGTTGCGGATCTCACTTCGGGGTTCGTCTATCAGCCCTCGCCGCCGGACGCGACCACCATGCCGGCTCGACGCAAGCAGACGGACTGCCTCGTAATCGACACCGCGAAGTACCGCCACTACCCCCTCCCTCCCTTGGCGCCGGGCGGCTCGGTCTCGGCGTCCCGACAGGCGGGTCTCAAGCCCGGGGGACGCCGGGTGAAACGCCTGGTTGTGCTGGATCCCGGTCACGGAGGGAGCGATTCCGGGGCCAAGTCGGTTCTTCGGTTTGGCGGCAAGCGTTTGGAGGAAAAGGACGTGGTCTTGGCAATCGCCAAGGAGACGAGACGGCTGTTGAACAAGTCGCCGAACGTGACGGCCGTCCTGACGCGCGAGCGGGACGTCAAGATGGAGTTGAAAGAGCGGGTGGAGTTCGCGGAGAAAACGGAGGGAGATCTTTTCGTCAGCATACACGCCAATGCCACGAAGCCGCCCAGCCAAAGCCCCACGGCGCGGGGGGCGGAATTCTTCTACCTGGGGGAGAATTCAAAGGCCGAGGTCCGCGCCCTCGTCGAGACGGAAAACCAGGCCGGATCGGCGGGATTCGGGGAGGAGTCGCCCGAGTCCCACATCCGCAGGGTGGTCTTCAAGAGCATGGCCAAGGATAATATCGAGGAGAATCGGGCGTGGGCGTCCGTGGCTTGCCAGCACATCGAAGCGGTCTTTGACAGGGACACGTACTTCAGCCAGTTCAGACGCGGGATCAAACAGGGGGGCTTCCTCGTCCTCGTCAATCAGGTCATGCCCGCCGTCTTGATCGAGGTCGGCTTTATCAACCACGAGCGCGAATCGCGCGTCCTCGCCCATCCGGAGTTCCAGAAGCGCATCGCCAAACTGATTGCCAATGGCGTTCTGCGCTGCTTCGCGCAGCTGGACTCCGAAACGGACTATTACCAATACGAGATCGATTGAGGGGCGTCACGAAGGTGGCCAAACGACGACACCTGTCGCGACGGCTGGCCCTGCAGGTTCTCTATGCGAACCGGTTCCTCCCCGATGACCCGCATGTCCTTGTCCAGAACCTGATCGACGCCGGAGAAGTGTCCGCGAAGAACTGGACGTCTTTTGCCCGGGACTTGGCGCGATTCGGTCTCGAGCAAGCCGAGAGTCTTGACACGGCCATCGGCGAGGCTTTGGAGCACTGGCGCATCGAGCGACTCTCGAAAGTCGACCACTTGATTTTGCGACTGGCGCTGTGCGAAATGCGCTCTTTTCCCGACATCCCTTTGCGAGTGACCATCAACGAATACATCGAACTCGCCAAGGAGTTCGGCACGGAGGACTCTTCGGCTTTCGTCAACGGCATCCTCGACCGGCTGGGGGCGGAGTTCGCCCACAAGGACTTCCAGAAACAAGGGGAGTCCTGACCGCCGCGCATCCGAGCCAGGGGTGGCCGTCCGCCGCCATCCCCGGCCCTCGTGTTGTCAGGGAAATGGGAAATGACCCCGCACGTCATCGGAGTTGACGGGGGCGGCGGGCACACGTCCGCTTGTCTCCTGAACGCGCAGACTGGCGCGATCCTGGCAACGGGGGAAGCCGGCCCCTCCAATATCCGCGCCGTCGGGCTGGCGGAGGGCGCGCGGGCCGTTGTCGGAGCCGTGCGCGCGACTCTCGGGCGGGCAGGCCTGTCAGGACCGGTCGACGCGATTTGCTGCTGTCTCAGCGGCGCCGGGCGCCCTGAGGATCGACGCGCAATCCGCAAGGCCTTGATCCCTCACCAATTGGCCAAAGAGATTCGCGTGGGGCACGACGCGGAAGCCGCCCTCGCAGCCGGCGGCGTTCTCGGACCGGGCATTGCCGCGATCGCCGGGACAGGTTCCCTTGTGTGGGGCCGCAACGGTTCCGGGGACGAAGCGCGGGCCGACGGGTGGGGCAGCCTTCTCGGAGACGAAGGGGGAGGCTTTCGGATCGGCCTCGAGGCGTTGCGGGCCGTATGTCGGCATCACGATGGGCGGGGCCCCGGCACGAGTCTTCTTGAGCGCGCCCTGCGCCATTTCTCGGTGGACGTTGCTCCGGAACTGATCGCCCGTCTCGCCCAGCCGACGCTCCCCCGCCGCGAGATCGCCGGTTTTGC
>DATKZW010000533.1:0-5132 GCA_035527775.1 Sumerlaeia bacterium
GGGCGTTGGCGTCGCGGTCTGCGTTGGCGTCTGTGTTACCGTCGGCGTCGGCGTTACCGTCGGCGTCGGCGTTATTGTCGGCGTCTGAGTCGCAGTGGGAGTCGGTTCGTCTTCCGGCAAGGTCCTGGCCGCAAAGGGCGGCGTCCACTGAATGGCGTTGCCTGAGGAGTCCACGGCATAGACGACGTAGAAGTAGGTCGTTCCCGGTGTTAGGTTCTCATCGGCGAAGGACGTTCCGGTCACGGCGCTGGCGTTGACCTTCGCGTAGCTGCCGGGCGTCCCGCTCGCGCTACGGTGCACGTTGAAGCCCATTGTCGTGGGCGGCCGCTCGTTCTCGCTCCAGGTCACGTTGATCGTCGTCGGGCCGACGCCGTAGGCCAGGCCGTTGTTGGCCGAGAATCCGCCCGTCGTGTCGATGAGGAACGCGTGAGCCGTATCGTCGGGGATCGCGAACCCGTCCGCCGCAACGGCCCCTGCCACCCGGATCGTGTGGACGCCGTCCCCCGTGTGCCCACCAACAGCGAAAGTTCCCCGCCAGGTCCTCGTATCCACCCAACCGAACCCTCCGACAGGCTCGACCACATGGGCCGTGTAGGGCTCTTCCAAGCCGAAGGTCGCCGAGAGGACCGACGCGCCCGATGCGGACGACGGATTGCACTGCATGGCCTTGCTGAAAGTGAGCGTAAAGGCGACGACCTGCACGCCGACGGGCTCGTCGGGATCGGGCGAAACCGATAGGAGAAACGCGGGCGGCGCGTCATCGGGTCCGGCCGGGGCTTCCGAAGACAGGTGGCCCGCGTACTTCGCCTCGCAGAGCATCGTGTCGTCCACAAAATCATGGATGCGGGGGATGTTGAAGTAGCTGCCCCACGGATGGGCGTCCATAAGCGGCGTGGTTTCCGGCCCCCAGTAGTTGCCCGTGAGATTCACTTGCGTGAGCTCCGTTGAGAGACGCCCTTCCTCGTAGTCCCATCCCGATTCGCCCCCGTTGTCATAGAGGTTGCAGTTCGTCATGGTCCCGGAGTTCTTCACGCCCGAGCCGGCGTTGTCGCGGATCGTGGAGTTGGAGATCGTCGAGTACGGCGCGCCCGATCTGCCGCGCACGCCGAAGGCGGCGTTCCCCAACACGGCGCAGCCCTCCACGCTGCCCGGCGAACCGATCCCCGGTCCCTCGTTGCCGACGATCCACGAGTTCCGCACGGACGAAGGGGAGGCGAGGCCGCCGCTCGCGTTATGACGGATGACGCTCGAAATGACCGACCCGCCCGTGATCCCCACGCCTTCGTTTTGGGCGACGGTGGCGCGCGTCATCGAGCCGAGGATATTGAGACTCGAGCCGTTCCGCACGACCACGCTGTCGCTCAGAGTCGTTCCCACGAAGCCGGCCGATCCGTTCTCTTCGACGAGAGCGCCGGTGACGCTCTGCGTGGCCTCGATGCCTTTGCCCGCGTTCCCCCATGCGGCGCAAGCGATCACGTTCGCCCCCTTAATCCCGCCCCCGTTGAGCGTGGCCGTCGAGTGGGTCACGTTTCCGAAGGAAGACGAAATGCCCCAACTCCCGTTCCCAGCCGCAAAGCAGGACGACGCTCCGCTCGCCGCCGAGATCCCGACGCCGCCATTCCCGGCCGCCGTGCACTCGACTGCGGAGGCGCCCGCCATGCCGATGCCGCCGTTGTCCCGCGCCTCGCACCGCGTCAGGGCTCCCCCTGCAAGTCCTGTACCCGCGCACTCCTCGGCCACGCACTCGATCAGTTCCTTGTTTCCGGCGCGGATGCCGTCCCCGCCGCCGTTGTAAGCTGCGGTGCATCGCACTGGCGGGTTCGTGCCACTGGATGTGGAAAGGCTGTACTCGCCACCACTTCGGTCGAACAGGCAATCCTGGAAATATGACGCCGTCGATTCGTCCAAGACGGGAGCATACTGGAAATTGCAGTTGCGAAATGCCCCGGATGTAACGGTTGACCGGAGCCAAATGCCGCCATATCTCTCCAAGACGGCCAGTTCCGGGTCAAACCGAAATACCGAGACATATCCCATAGCCCCATCCGCCGTCGCGATGTCGAGGTGTCCATCGCCATCGATGTCGCCCATCGCCATCTGGTCCAGGTCCGTTTCCTCCGCGCTAATCCGGATCTCCGAGTCGAAGTCTCTGCCGTTCCAGCGAATCACTGAGATCCCGTCGAACCCACCGGTAACGACAATGTCGTTGTCTCCGTCGTCATCTGCGTCGGCGATCCACACAGAACGAGGTTCGAACGGGCCCCCTATCGGTATACGGACCTCTGAGTCGAAGCCAGTGCCGTTCCAGCGAATAAGAGAAACATCTCCTGAGTCAAAGTTGGCCGTTACGATGTCCTTAGAGCCGTCGTTGTCCGCGTCACCTACGAACACTGACTGGGGTCCGCTCCCTACCGACATTTGGGTTGCAGGGTCGAGGCCGGATCCGTTCCAGAGCAAGATGGAAACGCGGCCGCTTGCAATCTTCACAATGTCGTTGTCGCCATCACCGTCCGCGTCTTCGACGAAAATGTCCCAACCCCATCGCCCCGTCGTTGACTGCGGTTGAGCGTCTCTCAGCGATCGGAAATCCTCGACGGTTATATTCCGCACCCGGACAAACCCGCTCCCATCCCACCGATGGAGTTTTCCTCCGTAGATCAGGTCGCCCGTTCCATCGGCATCCACATCCGAAACGTTGATGTTTCCGGAGAAAGTAGCGGACATTGTGGCTATGAGTTGGAACCCGGCTTCATCCCAACGATAGACCCAGACTCCTTCGCTGAAGTCGTTGGGGCCCCCACCGTTTGCTCCCACGACGGTCTCATTCACGCCATCGCCATTGACGTCACCGATGGCTATGGACGATGGCAGGTCGAGAATCCCCGCCCACGTTCTTCCGCGAAACCAACCCCCAGATCGGCCACTCAGGGACGTAAACGTGATCTTGCCGTCCGCGGTTCCTTCCGCCTTCACTCTTCCACGGACTTCGAGCTTGGCGTTTGGATCGAATCGCACGGTTGTTCCAGGCTCAATTGTCAGGGTCGCGCCTCCCATCACGACCGTGTGGGCTTCCAGCATGTAGGTCCTATCGGCAGTCCAGGTTGTATCGCTGCCGATCACCACTGGGGGCGTGAAGCTGCTCTCGATCTCCAAGGCCAAGGAGATGGTGTCCACGTAGTTGCCGTCCCCGGTCAGTGTGAGATCGAAAAGCGCCGTCTGGGCGGGGGCGGCGGCGGCGACGGTGATGGTCGTGAAGGGATCATCCACGTTGGAGGACAAGCCACCGTGATTCACGGTTCCGAAGAAGACCGTGTCGTCCGCGATGGGGCCAATCACGGCGGCGGACGAGGGATTGACCGAGAGCGTCGCGGTGACGTTGGTTGCGGCGGCTTTTTCGGACGTGAGGGTCACGACAAGCCGGGCGCTTTCGCCGGCGTCGAGGAAGCCGTCGCCGTCGTTGGCGCCGTCGTAGGAGGGGGCGTCGTCGACGGTCACCGATTGGACGATGACCTTTGGGACCATGGGGGTCTGGAGGGCGGTCTCGACATCGAGGAGGCCGTAGCCCGCGCCGGTCGCCGGTTGGAAACCGCCTCCCACGCTTCGAGCGGCGTCGCGCAGGTGGGCGCGGAGAGCGCCGCCGGGCTGGTCGGGGTACTTCGTCTTGAGGAGCGCGGCCGCGGCGGCGACCATCGGGGCGGCGAAGCTCGTGCCCGAGCCGTACGCGCCGTTGTACTGGGCGCCAGGGATGGTCGAGAAGATCGTGGCGCCCGGCGCGACGAGTTCGACGAGGTCCTCTTCGTAGTTGTTGAAGTTGGACCACGGGGCGCGGGTCTGGCCGTCGTCGGCGACGGCGCCGACCCCGATCACCCACTCGAACGACGCGGGATAGACCGGCAGGTCCCCCTGGTTTTCGTTTCCGGCGGCGGCGACGAGGAGAACGCCGGCGTCCGCGGCGGCGCGGCAGGCGTCCTCGAGCGTGCGACTGTGCGCTCGGAAGCCGAAACTCATGTTGACGACGTGGGCGCCGTTCTGGACGGCCCAATCCACGGCGGCCGCGGCGTCGGCCACCGTGAGCGCGCCGCTCGGCGGGGCGACGTCGAGCGAGAGGATCGTGCAGCCGAAGGCGACGCCCGCGATGCCTTCGCCGTTGTCGGCCGCCGCGCCGATGATGCCCGCCACGCGCGTGCCGTGGCCGATGTCGTCGAACACCTCGGCGTTGTCGTCCGGGAAATTGTAGGAGCGCGACAGGTCCAGCGCCCCGCTCAGTTCCGGGTGCAGACGATCAACTCCGGAATCGATCACGGCGACGACGATGGACGGGTCGGCGCCCGGCTGGACGTCCCACGCCCCCTCGACGCCGATAATGGCGAGGTCGTCGCGCGTTTGCGCGTAGAGCGGGTCCGAGGGAATGTAGAAGAGCGTCCCCTCGTAGTTCGCCTCGGCGTAGAGGACGTTTGGGTCCTTTTCGTAGGCGGCGATTGCCTCGTCGAGGTCGGTGGCGGGATCCAGGAGGAGGAGGCGGGCGCCGGAGAGGGGCGAGCGCCGACCGGCGCGTGACGAGGACCGAGAGGCGTCTGGCGAACCCTGAGAAGTTAGGGAAGAGCCAACTCCCGCCGCCTCGGGCGAGGGCGCCGGGAAGGGGCTCGACGGGGCCGAGAAACGGCTTGACGCCGACTCCCGCGGCTCAGTCCCCGCCCGGGAAGGACGCCGGATTGGCTTCGTCGCGCGCAGGCCGAATCGCGCGTTCAGGCCGCGAAGACTCTCAGGGAGGGCCCTTGCGGGAGACAGGGCGTCTCCTTCCGCGGCCACGACGCCCGAGCGGTAACACACGATCAGCTCGCCGGGCCTGACGCGGGCTTCGCGCGGCCCCGCCGCCGAGACACTCGCCGCCGCCACGGCAAAGATCCAGGCGGCAATGCCGATGGAGAAGATAAGGCGGCACGGGCGTCTCATTCGTCTGCGCCTCCCACCCAGGCAGTCTATCATCTTGCCCATTTCCGTTCCTCCCTTTTGAGACAGGTCGTCCGACCGCCTAGAGGCGGAACTCCGAGCCGCTCCCGCAACTCCGGCCGCGGTCCCGAAGGACGTTCACTGGAGCAGTCTCTCGAGCGCGCGGATTCGTCTCTCCTCGG
>DATKZW010000534.1:0-2603 GCA_035527775.1 Sumerlaeia bacterium
GGAGCGACGCCCCGCCCTACGTTTCCTCGATGAGAACGCGGAACCGGGCCGTTCCGCCTCGGGCGTCGGCGTCGACGCCGACCCAAGCCTCGAAACGCTCGAAACCCGCATCGATCTCGTAGAGGATTTCGCTGTAGACGTGCGCGCCAATGCCACGGTCGAAGGGCCGGTCGCCGATGGTCATGGGAGCGCCCGCAATGCTTCGGTCGACGGCCAAGTAGTCCGGTCTCCCCGTGGGCGTCCAGCCTTGCGTGACGTGGATGGGCTTGAGGTCGCCCAGGTAGGTTGCGTTCCCCTCCTTGTCGACGAGCCTGGCATCCGCCCAGTTGGCGTGGGCTTGGCGGTTGTCGATCTCGCCCACGTCGGCGATCAGCATGATCCGGCGGGCGCCGTTCAGTTGGACCTCGATCCGTTCCGGGTTCTCGCCTTGGCGCAGCGCTTTGCCTTCATACGCGATTCTTGCTCTGAAGAAGAGGAGGGAAGCCAGCGGTCCCGCGGGCTTTCCGTCCTTGAAAGCGCGAGCCGTGACGATCGTCGAGCGAGTCAGCTCGATGGGCTCGGCGTAGAGCGGCGAATCGACGGTCGGCTCGCTCTCGTCGAAGGTGTAGCGAGATTCACTGTCCTCGATGGAAGGGATCAGTTTCACGACGGCCTTGTCGAAAAACGGCCCGGGGGGAGGATCGCTGTGGATTCTCCTCTCTTCGGTGAACGCTTCTTCGAGAAGTTCCTTGTACTTCGGGAGGGGACGGGCGTGCTCGTCAATCATTGCGAGTCCCGTGCGTTCGGCCAGGCCGAAGAACTCCTCGGCCACTTTGCGGCGATGCTCGTATCTGCCGGCGCGGGTCTGGAGTTTCGCGTACATGAGCGGCATGCGGGCCGTTCTCACGCGGAGATGCGCCTCCGGGTCGTCCGCGGTTCGCCGCTCCGCCTCGTCGAACAAGGCGTCATAGCGCTCGATGAGCGCCGGGGCGAGATACCCGGCCACGTGGTCCTCAGGCCCGCCGAAGATGCTCAAACTCTTGCCCGACTCTTCGAGGGCGTCGTGCATCGAGTCGATATACTCGCGGATGGGTTCGGCGGCGGCGCCATAATAGCCTTTCAGGAAATCGTTCAGATAAGACTCGACGTCGCAATAGGGGTTCCAGGCGAGTTTGGCGAGAAGGTAGTTGCGCAGCTCGCAGAACTCGCCGTGCCCGGCGCCGTTGGACTGGAGGAAGACGCCCTTGACGTTGTGTTCGACGAAGAACTGGACGTTCGGCTGGAGAACGCGGAGGTTCGGGAAGGGGCTCACGTAGTTCTGGAACTGGACTTCGTAGTCCCAGACGAAGAGATTCTTGCAGATCTTCGACCAGTTCTCGATGTCCTCGCGGAAGTCGGCGTTGCGGGGATCCGTCGCCAAGGGCTTGCTCCGATTGCACTCGATGGAGCAGAGCATGATGTTGACGTTGTCCCGCGGCTTGACGTGTTTGGGCGCGTGGCGGGTGTGTTCGTAAGCGAGGGTCGAGATGCGGAGGTGGGGCAACGCGTCGGCGACGCGGTTGACAAGGTCGAGGGTGGAGCCCATGGGATTGCCCTCCTCGGCGTCGTCGAGGGCCTTGCAGTTCTCGCACTCGCAGTTGCCTTGGCAGTCCATCTGGCTCACGTCCCAGACGACGTCCTCGGGGTTCTCCCGGTGTCCGCGCTCGATGTCGGCGACGATCAGGTCGAAGACCTTGGGATGCGTCAGACAAACCTGCGCGCGCTGATGAACGCGGCGGCCTTTGACGAGGGCGAAGTACTCCGGATGTTCGTCGAAGTGCTTCTCCGGGGGAACATAGCGGAAGTAGGTGTGGCACCATGTGCCCCACCCGCGGTGCTTCGCGCCGACGACCTCGCCGTCTTTCAGAACGGGGACGGGACTATTGAGTCTGAGGCGCGCGGCGAAGTCGGGGTTGCGACAGGGATCGCGGTAGCTGACCTCGCGGAACTCCAGGGTCGGGACCTGCGTGTTCTCGATGTCGCGAAGCGCGATGGTCTCCCGCTTTGGGATTCGGCTGACCTTCGAGCTGTACCAGCGGCACCCCAAATGCTCTTCGAGAAAGGCATAGACGCCGTAGAGCGCGCCTCGAGCGCCGCCTGCTATGAGGAGGTGTTTGTCGTCGACCGTGCGGATCGTGAAGCCGTCGTCGCCGAGCTGGGCGAAGTCAACGGACGCGCCGATCTCCCCGAGATGCGCGTTGTCGCCGAGAAGGATTTCGCGGTCCGCGACCGGCTCGCCGTCGTCCACGATGGGCAGGTCCGCCCCGGAGATCTTCTGGACGAACGACCGGAGCTCGTGGGCCGCGCGCCGTGTGGATTCGGAAGGATCTCGCGGGATGACGATCCGGAAATCCGACGTTGCGTTCTGAGCGAGAATCACTGTTCCTGCCTCCTTGGCTTCGAGATTCGACGGCCTGAAGGCCGCTGCGGGAGAATGTTGCGCGAACGCCGGTCGCACGTCTGGAGCCCGGCCGGGTGGTCCCCCAAGAATCATCACGGCATCCAGAGATAGTAGAAAGGGCCCTCGTTGGGCGGCAGGATGCCGTCGAGATCCACGTTGAGGAGGTTGATCTGGGAGGAAGTGA
>DATKZW010000535.1:0-5379 GCA_035527775.1 Sumerlaeia bacterium
GCCAACGTAGACCTCGCCGCCGGCGCGCGTGAACCGGTAAGGGAAGGCTCGGCAGGGCATCGGCTTGGCGTCGAACCCGTGGCGCTCGTGGAGGCGGCAGCGGTTGCTCTCGGACAGGAAGGGGCAGGCGCCGTCGACCCACTCGAGGAGCGATTCGCCGGGACTCTTCTTCAAAGGTCGAAAGGGCGCCTCCGCGTCGGCCGGCAGATTGGCGCAGTCGCGCCAGTCAATGCCCAGGATCTTCTCGACGTCGGCCGCCTGGACGCGAACTTCGAAGACGTCTCGACAGCACCCGCCATCCTGGCGGCAGGCGTAGTGAATGTCCGGCGGGAGGCGCAATGTCGCGTCCACAATCCCTTCCCTTCCCGTCACCTATGGGAAAGGCAAAAGAGCAGCCCGCCGGTCGAGGCGGCGAAGACCCGTTGGCCGTCCGGGGAGACGAGAGGAGTCGTCAGCACGCTCGATCGAGCGGGGAAGGACCAGCGCCGCTTGCCGTCGGGTCGCAGGGCGTAGACATGTTCGTCCAGGCAGCCGATGTAGACCGATTCGTCCGGCCCGACGGCGGGCGAGCAGTAAACGACGTCGGGAAGGGTCTGACTCCAGCGGATCTTGCCGTTGGGCGTAAGGGCGAGAATCGTGTCGGCGCCGGCGAGGAAGATGTTGCCCGAAGGTGCGACGACGGCGGGGTAAATGGCGCGGCTGCCCAGCGGCGCGCGCCAACGGACAGCCCCGTCTCTCGGGTCGAGGGCGTAGAGAAAACCGGTCTCGGTGGGGACGTACACGGCGCGGGGCAAGACGCCCCCTTCGGGGCCGTCGGTCGCCGGGCCCGCAACGGCGGAAGCGTAAAGGTGGGAGTCGATCTCCCGTTCCCACACGATCATGCGTCCCGTGGGGCGGCGGGTCGCCTCCCGGCGTCGAGCGCTGCCGGCCGCTCCGCGATCCGTTTCCTCGGGATCCGCCTCTCTCGCGCCTTCGGCGTCGGCCGTCGCATCGTCTGGGTTCGCGCCTTCCTCTCTGGCGCCGGCGCTCGCGTTGCGGTCGGTCCCCCCGCCGTCCTGGCCGCCGGGGCCGGTGAGGGTCGCGTAACGCACGATCCGGCCGTTGGCGTAGATCACGAGGTGCGATCCGTCGGCGAGCTCGAGGGGATCGGGCGACACGCTGCTGAGGGAATAGAGGCGGCGGAGCCCGTCGCGCGTCTGCGCGCCTGGCGCGCCCGTTTGCCCTCCGGAGCCCGGCGCAACGAACAAATCCTTGGGGTCGCGCTCGATGGCGCCGTCCAAGGAGAGACGCACGGCCGCGCCGTCGCCGGAGAAGCCGACGATGCGGCCCTCGGGATCGAAGGCCAGGCGGTCGATGCGCATGCCCGTCTCGCGATACCACTCGATGTGGCAGTCGTTCACGCCCCATCGCTTGCGCGGATGGTCCCAAGGCTCGGGACTGATATTGTCCGCAAGCATGGCGTGGCGGAACTCGAGGAACGTCATCTTGGGCGTCGAGAGCGGGTCGATCCACTCCTTGCGGAGGCGGTCGATGAGCTCATCGCCGTCAAAGACTTTGTTCTTGATGAGCGCCTCCATCTCCTTGAACCTCCCGCGAAGACGGGCGTCGCGGCCGGGGGTCGAGTAGTTGTCGTAAAGGTTGGAGTCCGTGGCGCGGTTCTTCGTCCCGCGGTATGCGGCGTATCCTTCATTCACCACCTCGACGCGCAGCTCCAACTCCGCGCGCAGGCTCTTCATCGACTCGTCAAGGGCCTTTTCCTTGTCCGTCCGGATGATGGAGTAGGCCTTCTGGAGGCGCAAAGCGAGATCGACGGGGTGGTCGTACTGCTCGCGGCTGTAACCGGGCATCTCCTCGTCGGGCACGATGTCGCAGTTGCCCGTGGCGGGATCGCGCCGCCACCAGTTCCAGTTGACGAGGCCCATGCCGATGTCGTCGTAAGTCAGTTCCTCTTCGTAGTTGATCATGATGAGCGGTCTGATTTTTGGCGGAAGGGTGCTGTAGGCGCACTTGATGGGAAAGAAGCTCGACGGCTCAATGGTGTAAACGACGCCGGAGTGCTTGCTGTTGGTGAACACCGTGCCCGGGCGCAGGAACCCGTCCTGGGGCCAGATCTTGATGGGGTAGGTGTCTTGCGGGACGCAGCGGCCGAGCGTGAAGCCCTGGATCACGAACTGGAGGGCGGCGCGGAAACGCGGGTCCTGACCCCAGTCGCGATGACGGGGGCGATGCGCGAAGTCCTTGCGCCAGTTGCCAAAGACCGTGCCGGACGGGCTGTGGACGCCTTGGGGCAAGTAGCGGGTGCGCGCATAGATGAATCGCAGCGCGTAAGGAACGTCGGCGCAGTCGGTCGTCATGCGATGGCGGACGAAAAAGTCGGGATCGACGTGGTTCCTGATCCACTCGGCGTAACGCTCTTCCTCCTCGAGGCTCCATTCCCGCAGGACCACCCACACCGAACCGTCGTCGGGCGGCAGGGGCTCAAGTTCCTGAACGACAGGCAGGTCCTTGGCCGAGATCGCGCCAAGACCCGGGAACAGGAGGAGGGCAAACAGTGTAGCGGCAGTCAGTCGGCGCCAAGCAAGGAAGTGGGAAAAGCGAACTTCCCTTCCTGGGGGCGGGGAACCCGCGGGAGAGCCGGAACATGCCGGTCGGATGGGGTGTCTTACTGGCAAGAGGGAGGATGAGAACATCTTGGGCATCGACGTTGCTCTTCAGTGGGGGCGCGCGACGGCCCCGTTCGGCTCGTGCGACCGCGGGCCAGGGGGCGCCCGGAGGATGACTTCGCGCAAGCCAACGGGAGGTCGGGGTCCTCGGCGGCGTTGGGCTCCCGCCCGCCCTCCCGCGTTGGCAAGTCCAGCGCGACAAGCAATCTAAGAGCTCGCCAACCGGAATGCAACTGTCGATATGACGCGGGTGGCGGTCGAGACGGGCGCGTCTTGGCGAAGCCGGGCAGAAAAGAGATCCGTGCTCTGCGTCTGATGCCCGTCGCGAAATGTTGAATGTTCCCCCGGCGTGATGGTAAGATGCCCCCATCTTAGGACCGAGGAGGTCGAGAGTCGTGCGCAAATCCTACTCTTTCGCTGCCGGACGGCCCTCCGCCCGGAAAGCCCGCGTCGTGCTGGCGACCCTCACCATGCTCCTCTTGGGGACGGGAGCCCGAGGGGAGTCCTACAATCTTCTGACCCCGGATCTGTACGCCGTGGGGAACAAGTGGCAATACGAGACCCACGTCACCTTCAGCGGCGACCACGAGTTTGACTGGCGCGGGACGGAAGACACCCGGATCCTGCGCACCGAGACGGTCGAGAACGTGTCGACCATTGTCGTCGAGCACGAGGATTTCGACGAGGGATGGCGGCGCGAGTACGTTTACTTCACGGACGACTACCTGAAATCGTTGCGGCGCGAGACGGACGTGGAGATCAAGTTCTCCAACGGGAACGACCGAGAGATCCTTCCTTTGTGGACGGAGAGCGCCGACGATGATTTCTATTTCAACCACGAAACCTACTGGGCCTACAGAAAGGCGTATCCTTCCTACACTTGGACCGGGTTCTCGGACAGCTGGCTCACGTTCCTTGGCCGCGAGGCGATCGTGGTTCCCGCGGGGACCTTTGAATGCGCCAAAGTGGAAGTCTTCACGGAGTGGCGCGACGATGATGGATTCTGGGGGCAGGACACCCACGTCCTCTGGATCGACCCCGCAGTCGGGATCATCCGAGGAGACTACTACCAGTGGGATTGGGACCCCGTGGACGGGGCGTGGGCCGTGGCCTGGAGCAACGAGATGAGTTCGACGAACGTCGACGCGCCGCGGGCGGATCTCGTGGTCGACCGGATCTGGGCCTACCCCCCCTCGCCCGTGGCGGGTGAAGTCGTTCTCGTCGGCTTCGACGCGAGCAATTGGGGCGACGCAGTTTCCGTGTCCAGCACGTACAGCATACGGATCGACGGCGCGGAACGGGCCTCGGGGTCCCTGCCCGCGTTGGCGGGCTCGGGCGGACAGTGGGCGGGTGAGAACATATCCGTCGGCCGACTCGCGGAAGGCATGCATGTCATCGAGGTCGTCGTGGATCCCGACGGCCTGGTCTGGGAGCAAAGCGAAGACAACAACTCGCGGAGCGGCCAGTTGACGGCGGGACCTCGCCCCGCTCCCTCCCCGGACGCGGCCCGGGCCCTGATTGGGGATTTCTACGCCACCGTCCTCGACCGAGCGCCGGAGCCGGGCGCCGTGGACAACTGGCAAGCGGGTTACTTCGACTACGCGCTCGCCTTCGACATCAACGTCCAACACATTCCGCGCGAAATGGGGCGGCTCTTCTTCCTTTCCAGCGAGTACGCCAATCGCCATCGGTCCGACGCGGAATTCATCGCCGATTGCTACCGGACTTTCCTCCAGCGCGACCCCTCGGCCCTGGAGATCGCCCAGTGGACGAGCGGCGAATGGAGCCGCGCCCAGGCAATGACGATCATCGCCGAGTCGAAGGAGTTCGCCGATCGGATCGCAAGCCTCTATCGGGGCTACAGCGGCAACCCCGCGCGCAACTTCGTCGACATCATGTACATCGGTCTGCTCGACCGGCTCGTGGACGCGGGCGGTCTGGATCATTGGACCCGGGTCTTCAATGACTCAGCCGACAAGAAAGCGACCGCCCAATTGATGGGCCGCGCCGTCATGGACTCCGCGGAATTCCTCGCTTCTCAGCCCACCAATGAGAAACGGGTCGAACGCCTCTACCGCGCCTACCTCGGGCGGTTTCCCAACAACGCGGAGTTGGACTACTGGACGGATGAACTCAGCTCCGGCGCCCGAACGATCGATCGCGTGATCGAGGCTTTCTCCGATTCGCCGGAGTTCGCCGCGCGTTTGGACGAGTTCTTCTAGATGCGGAACATCTACGCCTGCGAAAAGCTCGATCGCCCCGTGACAGCTGCGCGTTCCGTGTGTTCGCGAAAGCTATGGATAACGGACGGCCCGAATCGATTCAGCTGCTGGGATGGGGGACTCGAATGAGAGCGAGGCAAGCGACCAGCGTCACGAGAAGTGCGAAGACGAGGTAGTAGAGCCCGAAACGGTCGGTTTTCCTGCCCTTTCCCAGCGTGCAGAGGGCAAACACGGCGGCAACGCACCAGGAGATGGCCCACAGAATGTTCGCTATATGAATGAAGGAAGCGTCTCCTCCGAATCTCCATACGGGATCCTGATCCGTGTAAAAGCCGAGCCTTGCTTCCCAGTAGGAGCTATAGCCGAGACATATCATGTTGACGTAGAACGGCAGACGATAGAGAAGATACCGCCAGGACATCTTGGGAACAAGAAAAGACCGAGTCGCTGTGACCGGCTCGCTCATGTCTTCCCCGAAATCCCCCTTTTCGCCT
>DATKZW010000536.1:0-9142 GCA_035527775.1 Sumerlaeia bacterium
TCGTAAGCGATCTGCATCTGATCGAAGGATTCGTTGAACAGCGCTTCCACGTGTTTCCGGTAGAGGGCGTCGTCGTCGACCAGAAAAGCGGGGATGATCGCGGAGTCGGAGACGTCGACGGCGCTCTTAGTGCTCCCGGCCACCATCAGGAGGAACGGATACACCATCGAGAGCGCGCCCGTAATCAGGATCGCGTAGATGCTCCCGATCAGGAGGCGGACCTTTGGGCTTTTTCGGCCGACTTTGGAGATGATGGGCATTCGCTCTTGTCCTTCAGCGGGGCCTGCGCCGCAGACCTCCGGTTTTTCCTTGCCTTTCGAATCGCAGCTCCATCTCGAGCCCGCCTATTCCGTCGCTCCCGCCGCCCGAAACTCGACGCGCGAGAGGATGCGCAGTTGATGGACCGTGAAGCCGATGAGCATGAACCCCAGCATCCACGCCATGGCCGTGGCGGGGCCGAATTTCAGATAGGTAAAGGCCTTGTACCAGATGTGCAGGCCGACCACCTCGGTGTTGGCGCCGCCGCCGGTCATCACGAGGATGTTGCCCGAGGCGGCGTACCAGGAGCCGATAAAGACCCCGATGAAGTTGATGATGATCAGCGGCTTCAGCATGGGAAAGATGATGAAAATGATCTTGTCGATGAACGTCGTGCCATCGATGTCGGCGGCCTCGTAATAATCGTCGGGAATGCCCTTGAGCGCCGCGAGGTAGATGAGGCATCCGGGGCCCATCCCCGCCCACACCATGGGGATGACGCAGGCGATCATGGCGGTCTTGGGAATGCTGAGCCAGCGGTACGGCTCGGGGGTTGTGGCGAAAAGGCGGACGGGGAGCCTCGCCAGACTCCCGACGAGGGTCTCGCCCGCGGGGAACAGAATGGGCCGGGCCAGTCCCGCGCACGCGCTGAAGACCAGCAGGCCCACCAGCGCGAAGCCCCAGGCGGCGAGGTTCATTTCGTGGTACCAAAGACGCCGCGCGAACGCCAAAGCGGCGGCCAAGAGCGCAAGACCGAGGGCCAGGAAGGCGACGGCCGGAACCCTCAGAATCAGCGCGTTGAGCGCGCCGCGCTCGGAAGGCTCGTAGAACTGCTTCCAAAGCAGCACGGTCACCAGACCCGTGATGACGGCGGGCAGATAGTAGATCGTGCGGAAGAGGATCTTGCCGCGCGGGACCTCTTGAAGGAGGATGGCGAGAATGATGGGAGGAAAGAAAGCCAAGGCCAGGACCAGAAAGCTGTAACGCAAAGAGTTCCAGATCGACGCCCACCAGTAACGATCGAACAAGAGGTCGCCGAAATTGTCGACGCCCACCCATTTCGAGTCGCCCAGCAGCCGATAATCGTAGAACGCCATGATCGAGCCCTGAAGCAAAGGCGCGTATTGCCAGACCAGGATCGTCAGGACGGCGGGAATCAAAAGGACGTACGCCCAAGCGTACTTGCGGAAGCCCCACTTCTCGCGGGGCTTGCCGCCCGGCGTTTCCGGGGGCGAGAAGACGCGCGATACTCTCCGAAACACAAGACCGAAAGTGATGACGATGCCCAGCAGGGCCACGATGGCCGCCGTGCGCCGGAGCCGACGCTCGGCAGGGCTGATAATGCCGATCATCTCTTCGTTGGCTCGAGCGCATCCCTTGCGGAGGACGCCTTGGATCACATTGAGACGCTCCTCGGGGTCGTCGGGCAGCTCATCATTGAGCGCCATTTGCTCGACCTCGTGGATGGGGAACGACATGAGGTTGTAGGCCAGATTGCTGTTTCGCCCGCACGGTTCCGGCTTGCCCGTCTCGATGGCGATTTCAAAGTTCTCCGCCCAGCCTTTCGGAGACAGGCGCTCGATCTCGGGGTAGCCGAACTTGCGCAAGTACTTCGGGTTGACGAAGCGGCCATAGCCCCCCTCGACCATGATACGCGTCTTGGTGGCGGTGGCCTCTTCGCCGTCGTAAAAGCGGATGTACTCCCAGGCGGCGTCGCGAACCGCGGGTTCCTTGATGTCCGAGAACAGGCCGAACATGCGGCTGTTGAGCTCGGCGCCCCGAACGCCCGTGGGGCCGAGAGGCACGGGCGCCATGCCCGTGACCTCGGGGTCGATGGTCGAGAAGACCCGCTCGTCGATATACATGATCATCATGCCGATTTCGCCCTGCTCCCATTTGTGGGCGACGTCGGCGGCGTCCTTCGAGGAGTATCCGCGCCGGATCTTGCCCTCCTCGTCGATCCATTTCTCGGCGCTCAGGCGCGTGTAGAAATCGAGGGCGACGGCGCCTTCGCGGCTGTCGAAGACGCAGCGCCACTCGTCCTTCTCCTCGTTGTAGACCATCACCTCGCCGCCGGCCGACCACAGGTAGTTGATCCAGTACCAACTCTCGTGCTTGCCGCGCGTCAAGTTCATCCCGTAGATGCCGCGCTTGGGATCGGTGAGTCTGCGCGCGGCGTCGATCATGTCGTCCCACGTCCAGTCGGCGGTGGGATGGGGGATGCCCCTCTCGTCGAAGAGGTCCTTGCGGAAAAGAAGAACCATCCCGAGGGCGCCGCCGTAAGGGATCGCCCACACGTGCTTTTCGCCCTTCGGCCCACGGCGGCGAATGACGTCCCAGAGTTTGGGATGGATGCGGAAGTCGATCTCCTCCTGCGTCATGGAGGCGAGGTAGCCGTCCTCGGGCTTGTCGAGGGGATAAAGGAAGTCGTTGCGGATGTAGTTGTCGGACCTGCGGAAGTTGACGTAGAGCACGTCGGGCGCCATGCCGCCGGCGATGGCAAGCAGATCGCCTTCGACCCCCTCGACCGAGATGCCCGAGAATCTCTTCAACTCGATCTCAACGTTGTCCCAGTTGTGTCTGCCGTATTTCCTCGGGTTGGCTTTGCACTTGTCGCGGTGTCGCTCGGCGAAGATCTCGGGGAAGCGCCGTTTGAACGCCTGAACGCCTGCGATTTCGGCGCGGTTGAAAGTGTTGGTGTCGCTTGGGTCGGGCAGGGTGTAGACCGTCACGTGGATGATGGTCTTCCCCTCGCGGTCTTCGATCCAGCCTGCTTCAACTGACCGCGGATTGCCGAGCGTCGCGACGTACGCCGCGAGGAAAAGCGCGAGGGGGCGCCGACAGGATCTGGCGCTTTGCGTCGGAAAAAAGGACATGTCACAAGTGCCCACGAGCTCCGCCTTCTCAGGGGGAACCCAGGACGTTCTCCAAACCGTGGAGGCCCGCCTTCGAGCGCCTGCGGACTTGCGGGAAAGCTCTCGGGCCATCCCCTTTCCCTTCTTCCATCATGAAAACGCGAGAATATCAAGCACTTGCGCGCGTCGCAGCGGATTCCGGCGAATTCTTCTGTTGACAAGACCAAGAGCGATGCCTTTAATCTAGGGCGCCCGGCGTGGGCCGGAAAACACGCTCCAAAAGCACGCCGGAGCCGCGGACAAGGAACGACGCTCACCCGAGCGCTTCCTCCGGCGGCGTTCCGTCCCCGCACGGGGGCCAAGGGGAACGAATTGCGGATTCGTCCGCGACTCCACGAAGAAAGGTGATCGAGCGATGAAGAAACACCCGTTCTTGCTGGCGCGAGTCCTTGCGGCGCTTTGCCTCTTTGCCCTGCTCGTTGCCGCGACCGGTTGCGCCGGCCGCCTGTGGTACGCTCCCTGGAAAAAGAAGTCGCCGCCGCCCATCTATCCCGAGACGTTGCTCGTCAATCCTCCCGACAGCATCCCTCCGCCGGTCAGCCTCGACACGAGTCAGCTCCCCGGCGCCGCGACGGGCATTTCGATCCCGGCCGACAAGCGCCCCGCTTCCCCCGGTCAGACCGCTTTGGAGGCGAACCTTCTGACGGTTCATTTCGCCTACGACAGCTATGAGATCACCCCCGAGATGCGCCAACGGCTGGAGCACAACTCCGAGTGGATCAGGAAGCATCCGGGAATCATGATTCAGGTCGAGGGGCACTGCGACGAGCGGGGATCGTACGAGTACAACATGAACCTCGGCCAGGAGCGCGCCGACACGGTGCGCGAGGAACTCTATCGTCTGGGAGTGGAGCCGGGCATCATCACGACCGTTTCCTGGGGCGAGGAGCGTCCCCTGCCGGACGCCTTGGGCCACGACGAGGACTCTTGGGCGAAGAACCGCCGCGCCCAATTCCTGATCTACTGACCCGCCGTCCCCGCCCGCGCATAGAGAATGGCGGGGCCGGAAAGGGAAATCCCAATGCTATTTCGAAAAGAATCATCGTCTCGCACTCTTCACGCTTCGGCCCACCGCCTGGTTCGCGCCGGCGGCCTTGTCGGGATGTGGGTCGCCTCATGGTTTCTTACCGGTTGTCTGCTGACGTTTACCGAAGTCCGCGACATACGCAGAGAGATCAACGAGATCAAACTCGACGTCGGGCGGCTGAGGACCGAGCAGAACCAGGAGTTCCGCAAACTCGAACTCGCCCTGAGCCAGGTGGGCCAGAGCGTTGACGCCCAGGGAGAGATGATGAGAACGTCGAGCGACAATGTCTTGGGGCAATTGGCGGACCTCGACAAGAAGGTGCGGCATCTCTCGTCCGGCGCCGGGGGCGGGGACGAAAGCGGCTTTGGCGGCGCGGCCGCCGCTTTCCCCGCAGCCGAAGGAGAGGAACTGACTCGTTCCGCCCAGGAACAGTACGCCCAAGGCAACTATGACGAGGCGATCGCGCTGTACTCGAAATTCCTGAGCGAGTACCCCGATTCCCCCAGAGTGCCCGAGATGACGTTCAACCTGGGCAGATGCCACTACGAAAAAAAGGACTTTGCGAAAGCCCGTGAGACCTTTGACCAGATCGTTGTCCGTTACCCCGCCAGCAACATCGTCGCCGAAAGCCTCCATTCACGGGCGCTGTGCGAGATCAACCTCTCCGACGCCGCCGCGGCCCGGGCCACCTTGGAGAAGATCCAACTTCTCTATCCGGAATACAAGCCGCAGGTGATCAATGAGCTCCTCAAAGCACCCCAACGACAGTAAGGAGTTCGCCGCCTTCCGCGAGGAGATGGCGCGGGAGTTCGCCTCGCTCCGCGTGGGCGAAGCCGTCGCCTCGATCGACGGAATCCCGGCCGACGCGCGTTCGGATGAGCGACTCGCCCAGTGCATCTGGTTCGACTCCCTTTTCGTCCACCGAGACCTGCGCACCGACTCCGGCCATTCTCTGGAGATCCTCCAGCCCGGACGGTGGAACGAAGAGGAAGGCCCCGATTTCCGCGACGCCAAGATCCGCATTGACGGCCGCATCCTAACCGGCAACGTCGAGATTCACCTCTATTCCTCCGGATGGCGTCAGCATCGCCACCATCTCAATCCGGAGTACGACTCGGTCGTTCTGCACGCCTATATGTGGCCCGGCGGGGGGGCGCCGCCGATCCACGACTCCCGCGGTCGGCCCGTCGAAAGCTTCGAGATGGGCCCCGTTCTGTTCCCCGACCTCGACACCATTCGCCAGACGACTCACGCCGAGGACTACCCCTACCAGACCCCTTCGGCCCTCGGGAGCTGCCAGCCCCTGATGTGCTCGCTCGATGAGGACTACGTGGCCGCCATGCTCGATGCGGCGGGCCGCGAGCGCCTCAACGGCAAGGCGTCCCGCTATCAAGCCCAGGCCGTGGGCGAGACGGCGAACCAGGTTTTCTACCAAGCTCTCATGGCGGCGATGGGACACAAATCGAGCAAGGGCCTGTTCTTCCTGCTCAGCAAACGCACTCCCCTCCACGAGACCGTGGACTATCTGAGCGAAGCGGGCCGTGAGAAGGCCGTTCTTTTCTTCCAGTCGATTCTCTTCCACGTCGCCCAACTGGCGCCCGCGCCGGGCGAGGAAAGGCCTGAGGCGGATGACGAGACGCGCCGCTACATCGCCGAATTGCGCGAGATCTGGGCCCCCTTTGCCGGATACTTCTCCGACCGTCTCATCATGCCCACGCGCCAATGGACCAGCGGCGTGCGGCCCGCGAACTTCGCTCATCGCCGCATCGCGGGCGTGGCCCATCTCCTCGCCCGGTGGTTTCTCGACGAGACCGTGGCCGGAATTTTTGCGCGCCGCGTCGCGAGTTTCGACCCCGCCCAACCGACCCGCGCCCGCCGGCAATGGATCCGCCGCCAGTTGATCGATCCCTTCGTCGTGCACGAGCCCGACGATTTCTGGGCGTGGCGATTCACGTTCTCCTCGCGTCCGGCGGCTCGGGCCCTCAAACTCATCGGCGAAGACCGCGCGGCTTCCATCGCGCTGAACGCCCTCCTCCCCTTGCTCCTCGTCCACGCCCGCGAGCGACGCGACGGACGCCTGGAAGACCGCGTGCGTGCGATCTTCCTTGCGTTTCCCCCCCTCGAAAGCAATTCCATGGTGCGCCACATGCGCACGCGTCTTTTCGGAGATCACGAGCGGGCAAGCGCGCTTCTGACCTCCGAGGCGCGCCAACAGGCCCTCTTCCAGATCTTCGCCTCCTGCTGCAATCACAACGAGTCCGGCTGCGAGGACTGCTATTTCCTGAAGAAGCACGAGAACCGGCGCCCCAACGCGTCGATCTGACGGGCCAGTGTCCTCTACGATGCCCGAGAGCCCAGATCCCTCATCCCCGTCGGCCTCCGGCACAGGCGCCCATCCTCCTCCGGCGAGCAAGGCCAAGCGAATCCTCTTTCCGCTGATCGCCTGCGCGGCGGCCTTGGGCGCCTCTCTCGCGACGGCCGAGGTTCTCATACGGATTCTCAATCCCCAGCCCCTCGCGGCCAGAATGTATAGCGACGACCCGCAGTTCGGTTTCTGGAACCGCCCCCACCTGAGAAAGAAGGCCTTCCAGAGCGAAGCCGGTCTCCTTCCCTACCGCATCACGACGGACTCGCAAGGCTACCGCGGCGCCAGCCCCGTGGCGAATCCGAAACCCCCGGGAACGCGTCGCGTCGTCATCGTGGGGGATTCCTTCGTCTTCGGCGTCGGCGTCGAGGACGAAGAGACTCTTCCCGCCCAATTGGAGTCCCTGCTCAATGCCGCGGCCGCGAGCTCTCTCCCGTTGCCACAGCCGAGGGCGGCTGTGCCACAATCCTCTCCTGGGTCGCCGCAGCCGGGGGCGGCTGCGCCGCAACACGCCGGTCGCGCCTTCGAGGTCGTCAATGCCGGATGCCCGGGATGGGGAACCGAGAACGCTCTCGCTTTCTGGCGCGCCCGTGGGCGTTCGCTGAATCCCGACCTTCTTGTCGTTGCCTTCTACCGGAACGATCTTTTCGACAACATGCGTCGGATGCTTTTCCGCATCGAGAACGGCCGGCTGGTTTTCAGTCCCACGAAGCGCATATCGAGAGTTAGACGGCTCACGCGGGCCGTCCCCTTCTACGGTTTTCTCTGTGAACACTCCCACTTGCTCAATCTCGTGCGCCGAGCCGTCGCCGCCCGACTGATGCGGTCCGACGGCTCGGCGGATCGGAGCCGAGGGCTCGATCCCCGCGGCTTGGCGCGCTCCCGGAGCCAGAAAGCGCGCGAGAAAGAAAAGAGCCGCGACGCCGACCAAACGAACGGACCCCCTCCGACTGCCGACGACAGGGGCGAGTCGGAGACTCTGCGGGCGCAGCTCGAAGTCTACTCCCGCTTGATGGACGCTCTTCTTGCCGACGCCCAGGGGAGCCGCGTGCCCGTTGTCTTGCTCTTGCTGCCCGGTCTGTACGACTGCCAGCCTTCCCCTTTTCCCCACTACCAGGCCGTCGCGCGCCTCGGCCTCAAATGGACGGAAGAGGACAAGATCGCGGCGACCGTCGATCCCCGTTCGACTCTGATGAACGCGCTGAAGGAGGGGCAGGACGTGTTCCTCCCCCAAGACGGCCACTTCACGGCATGGGGCAACCACGCCGTCGCCCGCGCCCTGGCCGAGAGAGTCCAGAAGGTCCTTGCCGACAAGTGAAGCCGCCGAGCCGGCGATCGGAAAATCATCGCGAACGAGCCACGCAAAGGTTGACACGCCTCGACTCGGCTGTTAGGTTACGTCGCCCGTGAAGCCGCGATGCCAGGAACAGATCCCGGCATGTCTCCGCTGGCAGGGCGTCCGGCGCATTTCGATCCTGTGACGGCCAAGCCGCCGCCGCGCCGAGCTTCCCCGGCCGCTGGAAGGGCGGGCGCTCTCCAGAGAGGCAGACGCGGATGGGAGGGCATCCGATGCGCAAGTTGAGAATGAAGGGCGGTCTGCGGGTGAAGTGGGAGAGCCGACCCACTGCGCCGATCGAGGCGCTCTTCACCCCTTCCCGATTGCGGCTCCCCGTCAAAACCCTCCGTTTCCATTTTAGCGAGATCAAAGTCGCCGCCGGCGACCGCGTGCGGGCCGGTCAAGAGCTGGCGTGCGCGCCCGACGCGTCCAACGCGCCGCTGCTGGCGCCGCTTGGGGGGACGGTTTCCTTCGAGACGGGCAAGAAGAACCGGGTCGAGGCCATCTGCCTGGACGACCTGGAGCCGCGCGAGCCGTCCCGAGACGAAAGACCCGAGCCGCCCAACCACTTCCAGGCCGAGACGCAGCATCTGGAGATCCGGAGACGTTTCATCGAAGGCGGCGGGTGGCACATGATCGGGACCTTCCCCGACGTTGGCCCGGCCGATCCTCAGACCCAGCCCAGCGGCGTCGTCATCTCCTGTGTGAAAACCGAGCCGTTTCTCCCTCGCGGTCACGCGCTGTTGAAGAACAATCTGCGCGAGTTCTCCGTCGGCCTTGAGACGCTTCAGCGGATGCTGGGCGGGTACGAGTCGATCCACATGGTCGTCGGTCCGCCCGGGGACACGGACCTCGCCGCTCAGCTCAAGGAACACTGCCGCGGCTACGCCTGGCTTCAAGTCCACGAACTCTCACCGACTTACCCCCACGACCATCCGGCCGCCATTCTCCAGAGCTTGGGCACTAGGGCAACCAAGGAGCAACCCTACTGGTGCATATGGACCGAAGGCGTGCTCGCCCTGCATCGCATCGTCGTCACCGAGCGTCCGGCCCTCAAGCGCGTGTACGCCCTCGGAGGGCCGGGCGTCCGCCGCCCCTGTCACGTCTACGGCTACCCCGGCACGCCGATCAAGGAACTCCTGGCCGGGCGCCTCGCGGATAACAACGGCGACTACTGCTACGTGAAGGGCGGGATTTTCACGGGACAGGAAGTCGATCCCGAAACCGCAAGCCTTGACGCC
>DATKZW010000537.1:0-10077 GCA_035527775.1 Sumerlaeia bacterium
AATCTCCCGCGCTCCTTGCGGCTCATCGTCAATGTCTCCTCAACCAAGGGCGGCCTCCTTTCTCCAAGGAGGTCAGCCAATCAGATTGGAGGGGACATTTCTAATGTGGCCGCAAGGGGACATTATCATTGTGGCGCGACATCCAAGCGCTTTGTCCTTGACTCACGGGAACAGAGATGCTCTCCTTTGACGTCGATTTCGCGCGGAGGTCCCTCCGCGCGTACTGCTGATAGAGGGGAGTCGACACGTTTTGGGCATTTCCCGAGCCTGCCAACCCCCTTCCGGCTGAGATCCTGGCTGGGAACCCTCCGAGCTCGAGCGGGGAAAGAATCGATGAGAGGCGCGCTCTTAGTTCCGACAGGGGTCTGCGCCGGCGGCTGGTGGATTCTTCTCTTAGCCATTGCCCTGCTGTTCTTGCCCGCGGTCGCCGCCCCGGCCCCAGGGGGGGAGAACGCGTCGCCCTCGACTGAGCGCGAAGCGCATGACCAGGGAACCCTCGCGGCTCCCGCCAGTCGCGAGCTGACCCAAGCAGAGCGCGCCGCGCAGGAAAGCCATGACGTTGCGGGCGGGGACTACGGCAAGCATCACGGTCCGGCGCCGCATCTTCTGTGGGTCTTCCCCTTCGTCGCGCTTCTTCTCTGCATCGCCATTCTGCCCTTGCTCCCAAAGACCAAGCACTGGTGGGAGAAGAACTCCAGCAAGCTCGCCGTCGCGGTCTCGTTGGCCGTCGTGACGTGTCTGTATTATCTGTTGCGGGACCAGGGCTTTGGTGAAGCCGATCGAGGGCTCCCCAGCGTTCTGCTGGTGCTCAGGGAGGCTGTTCTGGCCGACTACGTCCCCTTCATCGTTCTTCTCTTCAGCCTCTACACCATCAGCGGGGGCATCAACCTGAAGGGGGACGTCGCCGCCCATCCCCTGACCAACACCGCTTTCATCGCCACCGGCACGGTCCTGGCCAGCTTCGTGGGAACCACCGGCGCCGCGATGGTTCTCATCCGCCCCCTGCTCCAGATCAACAGCGAACGCCGCCACGTCAAACATACTGCCGTTTTCTTCATCTTCCTCGTCTGCAACATCGGCGGCAGCCTTCTGCCCATCGGCGATCCGCCTCTCTTCCTGGGTTACTTGCGCGGCGTTCCTTTCCTTTGGACATTGAACCTGGTTGGGGTGTGGGCGACCTGCTCGCTCATCGTGCTCGCCATCTACTACGTCTGGGACACTATTGCCTACCGGACCGAGGAGAAGGGCGACGCTCTGTTCGATGAGAGGGTCAAGGTTCCCCTTCGGCTCTCAGGCAAGCGCAATTTCGTCCTCCTCCTCGGCGTGGTTCTTGCGGTGGCGTTTTTCGTTCCGGGCAGGAAGTTGCCCGGCGCGGAGTGGGCGATTCCCGGGCAATGGCGTCTTCGCGAGATCGTTCTGATCGTTCTGGCCCTGGTTTCCTTGGCTGTTACGCCGAAGCAGGTCCGCAAGGCCAACGACTTTAACTTCTACGCCATCTTTGAAGTGGCCTGTCTCTTCATTGGCATCTTCATCACCATGCAGACGCCCGTCGAGATCCTCAACATCAAGGGTCCCGAGCTCGGGCTCGACCGGCCGTGGCAATGCTTCTGGGCCGCGGGCGCTCTATCGAGTTTCCTCGACAACGCGCCGACCTACATCGTCTACTTCGAGATGGCGGGAACCCTGGCGCCGGCCGGGATGAACCTGATGCACGGCGTGCAAACGGCGACGGGGACGATCCCCCTCCCGCTGCTCGCGGCGGTATCCTGCGGCGCGGTCTTCATGGGCGCCAACACCTATATCGGCAATGGCCCGAACTTTATGGTCAAGAGCATCGCCGAGCAATCGGGCGTGAAGATGCCGACCTTTCTCGGCTACATGGCGTACAGCTGCGGCGTCCTCGTGCCCGTCTTCGTTCTTCTTACGTTCGTCTTCTTCCGAGGTTAAGAAGGCCGACTCAGTTCTTCTGGCCCAGAATGTATCTTCGATAGCGAGAGACGAAAAACCACGGCAGGCGGATTCTCAAGAACCGGCGAATCCGGGCCAGGTATGCCCGGTCCGCCGCCTGCTCGCGTCGCAGCGCAAGCAGCTCGTTCGAGTAGTGCTTGATCCCTTGGAGTCTCTGGTACTCCACGGAATCGTGCGTAAAGCGTTCCGACTTTCCCGGCGTGTCGGTCAGCACCCACTGGATCCTCAGGTCGTGCTCGTCCGCCAGTTTCTGAGCGCGAGCCAACTCTTCGGGCGAGTCGTTCCACTGGAACAAGATATACTGCCATGCGATGTGCGGCAGGTCCTTGCGCCAGTCTGGCTTGGAGTCCCGGTACTGTCTCTTCAGCCGTTTGAATTCCAGGAGATTGTGGAACGCCGTCTCGAAGCTCCCTCCGATTCGGTACTTCCCATACGTTTCTTGTGAGGCGCCGTCGATCGAGAAGGAGATCGAGTCAATGAGGTCGTCGCGGATAATGGTCTCGATCCAGCCTTCGGGGATCGCGTTTCCGTTGGTGTGCGTATAGAGCCACACGCCAGGCGCGGCTTTGCGCAGGAACCGCAGGACGTCGAGAAGGTTCTTGTCAAGAAAGGGCTCGCCGTAATTGTAAATCCAGATCTGCTCCAAGGTGTCCTTCGTGTCCAGAATGACCGGTCTGATGTCTTCCAGAGACAGTTGGGCGAAGCGCCAGTGCAGGCCTCTCGAGTCCGGACCGCCGCCGCCTTCCGCTCGCCATTCGGCCACCTTGCACTCCGGGCACCGCAGATTGCAGAAGGAAATGGTCTCCAGACGAATCTTCTTGATCCTCGTCGGCGGCTCGACGGCGCGGTCGGGCGCCACTTCGGTCTTCGAGGCGCAACTGCATCCCAGAGCCGGGCAGTAGCTGCTGTGGCCGGAGTGCAGCAGGGTTCGGCGGATATCGCGGTAACGCTCGCCGTGGAAGATGTCGTCAATTCGATTCTCGCGGATGTTGCCGAGGATGTAGTTGGCGTTTGCGTCGACGCAGCTGCACACCACGTCTCCCGTGGCCAGAATGCAGACCTCTTCCCACGCCTCTTTGCAGATCAACGTCATCCACTGACGCCTCCTTTCCGTCTTCCCTATCGGGAATCGATCCTCTTGTCAAGGCGCAACGGGCCGGGGGGAGGAGGGAAACGCAGGAGAGGCGCTACGGACAGCGCGCCCAGAGCGCGGGGCGAGGCGACGCACGGGGCGTTTCCCCCGATTCGCCGATTCTCCTGGTCTTCCGGCGATCTAGAGCGAAGGGCTCTTCCCCGCCAATGAGCGGCAGACGCCGATCAGTACGGAAAGGCCGTTCTTCACGAGGTAGGAGGGAAAATAGAGGGCCTTATACGAGGGACTGCGGTTTTGGAAACTGTTGCCGATGAGAGCCCACGCGTAGAAAACGACCTGTGGGGCAAAAGCAATCCAGTTGAAGGGAGACGCAAGCAAGAGCAACCCGCCATGGCCGGTCTGAGACGGAAACACGACCGTCAGGAGACTGGCCAGGAAGACCCCGATCGCGGCGAACGGCGCGAAGAGGCGAAGGAAATGGTGGGAAACGACCTCCCAGGCCACGACGGGCCGGCGCCAAGAGACCGTTTCCGCCGCGAGAGCGGCGGCTTGGTAGCGACCGGCGATCTGCTTTGCGCGACGCGCCCTTTCTTCCTGCATGGAATCGGGGCCGCGCTCGACGGAGAACGCGTTGGGAGCGTAATCCATATTGTAGCCTCGCCGCACGATCTGCATGGCCATGAAGAAGCCGTCGTAGACGACATTGTCCGGCGGCTGCTCAAAGAGATTGCGGCGGACCGCCAGGATTTCGTTCGACACCCCCGTGCAGCAGCCAAACCGCGCTTCCTGCTTCCAGAGAAAAGACTCGTACTTCCAGCACGTCGCCTCCGCCGCGCTTGAGGCGTCCTCATCCCGAGTGATGCGGTGCGTGCCACTCACGATCCCGACCAGATGATGGCGGAAGGGAGCAACCAACTCGCGCAAGGCCGTGCGGTAGCACATGCACCTGACGTTGGAGAGAACGATAATGTCGCCCCGCGCAAGGGGCAGCGCCCGATTGATGGCCGCCATCCTTCCCTCGCGCGTGGGATGGTAGCTGAGCTCGACGCCGCGGTCCGCGTAGGTCTTCACGATATCCACGGTCCCGTCGTCCGAACCGTCGGCGGCTACGATGATCTGGAAATGATCGCTCGGATAATCGAGGGCCAGCGTGTTGCCCAGCTTGCCGCCGATGACCTTCTCCTCATTGTGCGCCGGAATGAGGACCGTCACCGAAGGGAAGGCCGCCGGCGCGGCGGATGCCCCCGGCTTTGGACGCAGCGAGGCCAGGAGCGTGACAGCGATCGGGTAGCCTGCGTAAACGTAGAGTACAAAAAGGGCAAGAATCCAGAAACACAGGGAGAGCATCATGATGAGGTGTTCCTGCCGCGGCCAAACGGCGCCCGGGAGAGGCGCCTATCGGCGGACGTTGCCCCGCCGTGACAGCGGGAACCTGCCAATCGCCCAACGCGCATGTTTCCCCGCGGACGCGGGCGGCGGAAAGCTGATTCCCCGCCTTCTCTGGGCCGTCGGTTTTCCGGCGCAGCACGCGCGTGGCGCACCCTCATTATCCCTATCGCCGCCTGTTTGCTTCAAGAGAAAAGTGCAGAGGAGAAGTGCAGCCTGAGGTGAATTCGGCCCTTTTTTTCGTGGCTTCGGCGGTTGCGGCGTCGTATAAGGGCAGGGCAGGGAATCCGTTGAGGAAAGGGACGCCCGGAACGCGTCGCGCGGGAATTGGGTAGGCTTCCACTCCATGAAGAGGGTGACTGGGCGGCGAAGAGGCCGGTTCTGGACGGAACAAAGGGTAGCGCGCCGCGGCAGGCGTTTCAGCGCAGGACTCAGCTTCAGAGATAGAAAAGGCCGGAAACGAGGACCGTCGGAACCATGATAATCGAGATTTTCGCAACGAAAGACGACATGGCCCGCGCCGCGGCGAAGAAGGCCGCCGAGATGCTCCGCGCGGCGTTGGCCGCGAAGGACCGCGCGCGCTTTATCGCCGCGACCGGCGCGTCGCAGTTCGAGTTTCTCGAACACTTGAGCGCCGCCCCCGGAATCGACTGGGGCCGGACGGTGATGTTCCACCTCGACGAGTACGTGGGCCTTCCCGAGACCCACCCGGCCAGCTTCCGCAAGTACCTGCGCGAGCGGCTGATCGAGAAGGTCCACCCGGGCGAGGTCGATCTCATCCAAGGCGATGCGGCGGACCCGCACGCGGAGAGTGCGCGAGTGGGCGAGTTGATTTCCCAAGCGCCCGTCGACGTCGCCTTCGTGGGCATCGGCGAGAACGGCCATCTCGCATTCAACGATCCGCCGGCGGATTTCGACACGAATGCGCCCTACATCGTCGTCGACCTCGACGAGGCGTGCCGAGGCCAGCAAGTTGGGGAGGGCTGGTTCTCCTCGCTGGACGAGGTCCCGAAGCAGGCCATCTCCATGTCCATCGCGCAGATCATGAAGGCCGAGCACGTCATCTGCACGGTTCCCGACGTCCGCAAGGCCGAGGCCGTGCGCGACTGCTTGGGCCCGGACGCGCCGGTGTCGAACCTCCACCCCGCGTCGATCCTCAAGAACCATGCGCGCGTCTTCGTGTATCTCGACGCGCAGGCCGCGTCGCTCCTGGAGGAGCAATGACGATCCCCGGCTTCGTGGACCTTCAAGTCAACGGCTTCCGGGGCGTGGACTTCAGCAGCGACCGCCTGACGGCCGACGACGTCGACTCGGTTAGCCGCGCGCTGCTCGAGCAGGGGGTCGTTGCCTACTGCCCGGCGGTCGTCACAACCTCACGCGAGGTCTACGCCCGGGCGCTCCCTCTGCTGGCGAAGGCGTGCGAGAGACAGAGCGGCGGAGCGCGCATCCTTGGGATTCACCTGGAAGGCCCCTTCATCAGTCCCCAAGACGGTCCCCGCGGCGTCCATCCCCCGGAACACGTCCGTCCCCCGTCCATCGAGTTCTTCGAGTGGATGCGCGAGCTTGCCGACGACCGGATCGCGCTGCTCACCGTCGCCCCTGAAGAGGAAGGCGCCGTGGACCTCATTGGTCACGTCGCCGCGTCGGGCAGGACCGTTGTCTCCCTCGGCCACCACGCCGCGGACGCCGAAACCATCCGGCGCGCCGTGGACGCGGGCGCGCGCGCCTGCACCCACGTGGGCAACGGCCTGGCCGACATGATCCACCGCCACCTCAATCCCCTTTGGCCGATTCTGGCCGAGGACCGCCTCACGGGGCTTTTCATCAGCGACGGCCACCATCTGCCGCCCGAGTTCTTGCGGGTCGCCTTGCGCGCCAAAGGCGCCGAGCGCTTCATCGTGACCAGCGACATGTCGCACTTGGCCGGAATGGCGCCCGGAAACTACACGTTTCACGGCGCTCGAGTCGTGCTGGAAGAGAACGGCCGCCTCCACCGCGAGGGCGCCTACCAGCTGGCCGGCTCGGCCTCGACGATGCTGCCGTGCATGAACGTCCTGGCCTCGCTGGGCGAGCTCGACGAGGACGGTCTTCGTCGCGTCGGCTGCCGGAACGCCTTGGATCTGCTCGGCGTCGCCGACTCCCCAGAATCCCTGGCGCCCAATGCTCCGCCGGTCCGTTTCGACGGCGAGCGTTTCCTCGTGGGATAAACCAGTCCGAAGCGCCGGCCTCGGCGTCGCACGACTCGTGCGCCTGCGGCGCATCGGAAACATGAGGAAGAACAGAAGGGTCGGACGCGCCTCAGAGCGCCAACTCGTAGATTGCCCTGACCCCCGCTCGGTCCACCGGCGGGCGGCTGTTGAGCGCGCCGTTTTCGCCGAAACTGATCCGCGCGACGTCTTCGGTCAGCGATTCGATCTCCTCGGCCGAGACGCACACGTCCGACAGCCGCGTTGGGACGCCGATCCTTTTGAGGAACTCGTCAAACCGAGCGATGCCCTCGAGAGCGACCGCCTCGTGATCGCGCCCCTTGGGGTCGATTCCAAAGACGCGCTCGGCGAACTGCACGCAACGCCCGAGCCGGCGCTGGTGGACGTACTTCATCCATGCGGGCATTACCACGGCGAGCGACGCTCCGTGGGCCGCGTCGTGGCGCGCCGACAGGGGATGGCCGAGTTGGTGCATCGGGGCCCACGCCCCCGCGCCGCACTGGCACCAGCCGTTCCACGCCACGATGGCCGCCCACTGAAGGTTGGCGCGCGCGGCGAGATCCTCCGGCTTCTCCAGGGCTTTCGCGACGTTCTCGATGGTGACGAGCATGACGCCTTCCAACATGCGATCCTGCAGAGGCGTGTCGTCTACGGCGTTGATGTATGTTTCGAGCGCATGGGAGATCGCATCCGCCGCGCCGCATGCCGTCTGGTAGGGCGGCAGGCTGCATGTCAGTTGCGGGTCGACGATGGAGACTTTCGGATAGACGCACTCGGCGAAGAGGTAGGATTTCTCCCTCGTCTTTTCATTCGTGAGGACCGCGCCGCAGTTCATCTCGCTCCCCGTCGCGGGAAGCGTGGGGATCGTCATCAGGGGCAGCGCTTTCTCCGGGGGAACGGCCACCATCTTGTCGTGGCGGCTCATGATCATGTTCCAGGGGTTCCCGTCATAGAGCACGCCCGCCGCGATGAGCTTCGCGGCGTCGATCGGACTCCCGCCTCCGACCGCGAGGACGAAATCCGCGCCCTCATTTCTGCAGACCCCAATCCCGCGCTTCACCTGGCCGAGCGTCGGGTTCGCCGTGACTTCGAAGAAGGGCGCACAGGCAACGCCCTCAGTCCGCAGCATGGACTGGATTCTCCCGAGCAAATCCCCGAAGAACGCGTGGTCTTTGTAGGAAACGAGCAGCGCCTTCTTCCCGAGTCTCTTGGCTTCGGCGCCCGTTCGGGAGACTTCGCCCGGACCGAAGATCACCTTCACGGGATTGTAGAATTCGAAGTTCTCCATTCTCGATCTCTCCTTCTCAGTGGAGTGGACTTCACGACCGCGCGGCGCCGGCGCGCCCCTTGGTCTCCGTTCGGCCTTGTTCCGCGGGCAGTCTACAGAGTCGAGGGGCCCCCGAGCAAGGGAATAGGCGCCACCCTCGGAATAGGCGCCACCCTCGCCGGGCCTCCCGGACCCGGACCTCGCAGGAAGTGCGCGCAGTAAAGAGGGCAGGCGGGGGAGAAGCCCTCTCTTTCGTCACGGGACTCGCAACGACGCTCGACGGGCTTCCGACGGCGCCTAGATTCCGTTTGACAGTCGTACCGGCCCTCGCCATGATACGCGGGATTCCGAGACCCGGAAGGGGAATGGGAGGCGCGCCTCCCGCCCAGTTCGAGATGGAGGGAGATCCCAAATGCAAGCGACGCCAAGCGGCTACTCCAAGCGCGAAGGCTTCACGCTGATCGAACTGTTGATCGTGGTGGCCATCATCGCCATTCTCGCGGCCATCGCGGTGCCGAACTTCCTCGAAGCGCAGGTCCGCTCAAAGGTCTCGCGGGCCAAGAGCGACATGCGCTCGCTCGGCGTTGCGCTTGATTCCTACTTCACGGACAACAACTCCTACCCCAAGGACCACGACAACGCCGCCTGGAACGGCGCGTACCGCTGGACGCCGTGGAGCGGCGACCGGGGGCAGGAGCAGGTCGGCTGGTTCTATCTCACGACGCCGGTCGCCTACATCACGAGCCTGCCCAGCGACCCTTTCTCTCCCGAGCGACCGGGCGTCGAGGGCGCCGGCGACTTCAAGTTCTCGCCCCACTACATCCTCGCCTCGGGATCGGACAACGACTCCTTCGGCCTGAACAAAGTCTCCGCCTACATGGTTATCAGTTTCGGCCCCGACAAGAAGGACCAGTCGGGGGACGAGGATTACTGGCCTTCGAACGGCCAGGCGATTGGCCTCGGCCACTATGATCCGACGAACGGCTCGCGCAGCGACGGCGACCTGTACCGCTTCGGCGGCGGGTACACGACGGGCGACTGGCAACTCTGGGGCATCCGGTGGGACCAGTGGGGTGTCACGACGTCCTTGCCGTGAGACCGGCTTCCGGACTCGGCGTCCCGCCGGAGACGTTGCGCACATTCCTGGTATGCCCGCGAACCAGGCGAGCACGGCAAACGCACGGGAGATTCCGGGCATTCGTCTGATTCGGGCGATTCGCGGACGAGAGAAGCAGGAAAGCCGTCCGCTCAGACGGCGGAAAAGGCCTTCGGTGCAAAGTCTTGTCCGGGCGCCGTGACGCCGGCGCAGAACGCGGAATCGCTCTGCTTTCATTCCCTTTTATTCCCCAGCGCGCAGGAGGAGCCAACGTTATGCGAGAACGAAACGGATTCACCCTCATTGAACTCCTCATTGTCGTCGCCATCATCGCGATTCTGGCGGCGATCGCCGTCCCCAACTTCCTGGAGGCGCAGGTGCGGTCCAAGGTCAGCCGGGCGAAAACCGACATGCGCTCCATGGCGACGGCCTTCGAGGCCTACCGGACCGATCACCCAAGGTATCCCCAAGGCGACAGCGGCGTCTCCGCGACGTGGCGCCTCACGACGCCGATCGCCTACATGACTTCGCTGCCGGTGGACCCCTTCCAGGACGAGACGCCCGTCGGCAGGACCCCCTATTTCCCGTTCTACTTCTACTACGGCGGTTGGGACCCACCCCTTCCCGGATTCGTCCGCGACTTCTGGGTCAACATACTGCTCATCTCGGAAGCGGAAGCCTGGGGAGGCGCGATGCCTCCGGCGGGAGCAACGTGCGTGGCCCAATGGCAGTTGCGCACTTACGGACCGGACTACATGATCAATTTCTCGGCGCCCTATGACGCCACCAATGGCACAAGAAGCCGCGGGGACATTTCGCTCTACGGTCCCGGGAATCCGGGGATCTTCTGAGACTCCGCGTCTCAGGGAGTCGATGCCGGGGGAATGCGAGAGGGGAAGCGGCGCGCTTCCCCTTTTCCCTTTGTGCGCCCGGCAGGGCGCACCCACTTGGAGGTGGCGCGACAGGGTGTCGCGGAGTCCTCTACAGGCCCGGCAGCGGGAACTGTTAGCCGGACGGCAAGGGTGTCGGTCGCGAGGCCGAATCTGAAGGAAGCCGCAGG
>DATKZW010000538.1:0-7041 GCA_035527775.1 Sumerlaeia bacterium
GGCAATCTTGCTCGTCTTCCTCGGCTTGTTGGCGTTGATAGCTATCGTGCTCTACAACGGCCTCGTCCGCCTGCGCCAGCAGGTCAAAAACGCCTGGTCCCAGATCGATGTCCAGCTCAAACGCCGCTACGATCTCATTCCCAACCTCGTCGAGACCGCCAAAGGCTACATCAAACACGAGCGCGGCACGCTGGAAGCGGTCACCAAGGCGCGCCAGCAAGCCATCGACGCCTCGGGCGTCGCCGAGCAGGCCAAGGCCGAGAACTTCTTGACCTCGACGCTGCGTTCCCTGTTCGCCGTCGTCGAGAACTACCCCGACCTCAAGGCGAGCCAGAACATGCTGGCTCTTCAGGAGGAGCTCACCTCGACGGAGAACAAGATCGCGTTTGCCCGCCAGTTCTACAACGACTCGGTCATGAAGTACAACACCAAGACAAAGACCGTCCCGACGAACATCATCGCCGGCATGTTCAACTTCGCCGAGGAAGAGTTCTTCGAGACCGAAGCGCCCGCGGAGCGCGAGGCGCCCAAGGTGCAGTTTTGAGTCTGCAGTTCCCTCGCGATTTCGCTTGATTCGCGCCGCCCGGCATCTACAATTCGCCAGGCTGGGGAAGTAGAGGCGGACCCTGCTCGGGCCGTCCGCTGGGGACGCCCGGTCTGGACGCCAAAGCCCCGCGTCCGTTCCGGAGATGCCATGGCAGGCGCCCTCCAATTCCCATTTTCCCCCTTCTTGGGGAACAATGTCTCGCTTGCGCGTTCGCTGGACAAGGCCGACTCCGAGATTCGGATCGGGCCCGCCGGCGCACGAGGAGGAGAAGCATGAAAGGCAATTCAGTCGCCGTGCTCCCGGCGAAGAAGCCGAAAGCCGATGACTCGCCGCAGAGAACACTGGGACCGCTGTCGGATCTCGAACGGCATCTCCCCACCGACTGGTGGCGCACCCTGTTCAACTCCCTCTACCTGAAGACGGACGGCGACGTGGTCGAGAACCCGGAGAACACGCGCCAGGAAGTGGACATGGCGATCCGACTGGCGGCCCTGGAGCCCAACGACCGGATCTTGGACCTTTGCTGCGGACAGGGGCGCCACTCCCTCGAGTTGGCCCGGCGCGGATTCGCCCACGTCATGGGCATCGACCGCTCTCGCTACCTGATCCGCCAAGCTCGGAAACGGGCCAAGGCCGAGGGCCTCAAAGTGGCGTTTCACGAAGGCGACGCCCGCAAGCTCCGAGGAAGCAAGTCCTCGTTCCACTGCGTAATGCTCCTGGGGAATTCCTTCGGGTACTTCGAGCAACAGGCCGACGACGAAGCCGTTCTGAAGAACATACTGCAACTGCTGGCGCGCCAGGGCATCCTCATTGTGGACGTCGTCGACGGGGAATGGATGCGGGAACACTTCGAGCCCCGTTCCTGGGAATGGATCGATGGGAATCACTTCGTCTGCCGCGAGAGGGCTTTGGCGAAGGACGAGCGGCGAATCGTCACGCGCGAAGTCATCACCCATGCCGAGAAGGGCGTCATCGCCGACCAGTTCTACGCCGAGCGCCTCTACACCGGCGAGCAACTCGTGAGGCTCCTGGAGAAGGTCGGCTACGAGATGGTCCGCATGCAAGAGGCGCTGCAGACCGCCTCCACCCGAGGGCAGGACCTCGGCATGATGGCCCATCGTCTGATTCTGACCGCCCAGGCGCCCGTGAGAACGGCCAAGGTGTCGCCGGAAGCGGAGCCCTTCCCGAAGGTGACGGTCCTCCTGGGGGATCCCAGTCTTCCGGACCGGGTAAAAAGAGGCGGGCAATTCAACGCCGACGATTTTGACACGGTCCAAAGGATGAAGAACGCGCTGGCGGAACTGGCCGGATTCGAGTTCACCTATGTGGACAATCACCAGAACCTGCTCCGCACCCTCGCTTCCAATCCGCCCGATTTCGCGCTCAACCTCTGCGACGAAGGGTACAGGAACGACCCCTTCATGGAACTGCACGTTCCGGCAGTCCTGGAACTGCTGGGCGTCCCATACTCCGGCGCCGGGCCGGCGTGTCTGGGGTTGTGCTACAACAAGAATCTCGTGAGCAGAATCGCCCAATCCGTAGACCTGCCGGTTCCCATGGAATCCTACATCGGCGCCGACGACACGGTGGCGACCCTGCCTTCCGCCTTCCCCGCCCTCGTCAAACCGAACTTCGGCGACAGCAGCATGGGCATCACGAAAAACGCCGTAGTTCACAGCGCGGACGAACTGTTCAGTTACGTGGAGTGGCTTCGCAACACGTTCGGATCGTGCGCGATCCTCATCCAGGAGTTTCTCACGGGACCGGAATACTCGATCGGCATCGTCGGCAACCCCGGTCTGACGTACACGGTCTTTCCCCCGCTGGAAGTGGACTACTCCGCTTTGGACCCGGATCTGCCCGCCATTCTCGGCTACGAGTCGAAATGGGTCCCGGACTCACCGTACTGGAGTCAGATCTCCTATAAGCAAGCGAACATCGATGACGAAACCCGTCGGCAGATGCAGGACTACTCCAACGTCCTGTTTGAACGGCTCGGCTGCCGGGATTATGCCCGCTTCGACTTCCGTACGGACGCGGAGGGAACGATCAAACTGCTCGAAGTCAATCCCAATCCGGGCTGGTGCTGGGACGGCAAGCTGAACATGATGGCGAGCTTCAGAGGGCTTCGGTACGCCGACCTCCTGCTCATCATCCTGAAAGCGGCTCAGGAACGCGTCGCGTCCCAACAGCGGACAGGATGATTCCGCGCCTTGCGTTTTCGGAGCGTGGTTCTTGGTCTCCGGTTGAGGCCGACGGGGTCGGTGAGGCCGACGGGGTCGGTGAGGCCGACGGGGTCGGTGAGGCCGCGTTACTGCGTCGCGGGGAACAACGGCAGTTCGCCTTGCTCCCCCGCGGAGGGAACGAAGCCGGAAACGGAGACGCCCACGAGGCGAATCGCGCGTCGGCCCGCCTCCGTGCGGTTCACCAGGATTTCCTGAGCGATGGAGGCGATCTCCCTGCCCCTCTGCATCGGGCGCGCGAAAGTGTGCCGGCGCTTGGTGAGCTGGAAGTTCGAATAGCGCACCTTCACCGTCACGGTTCGAACGAGCCATCCCTGCTTCTCAAGATCCCGCGCGATCCTCTCCGACTGTTGCGCCAGCGTCTCGCGGAGCGGCCCGAGGTCCAGGAGATCGCGCTCGAAGGTCTTCTCGCGCCCCAGCGACTTGCGCTCGCGACGGGCGACCACGGGCCGCGGGTCGATCCCGCGGGCGACGTCGTAGAGCCGTCCGCCCCGCTTGCCCAGCATCGAGCCGAGGGTCTCGCGGCTCAGGCGTCGCAGATCCCCGATGGTCCGCACGCCGACGGCGCGGAGCTTCTTCGTTCCCACCTTGCCCACGCCGGGAATGCGATCCACGTCGAGGGGCGCGAGGAACTCCAGGACGTCGGCCCCGCACACCAAGACGAGGGCGTCGGGCTTCTCGAGGTCCGACGCGATCTTGGAAACGAGCTTGCACGGAGCGATGCCGATCGAGCACGCGAGCCCGAATCGCTCGCGGATCTCCTTCTTGAGGCGGCGACCGAGTTCGAGGGCCGCCTCGTCGCTCGGCGCAACCTCGGAGATGTCCAGGCAACCCTCGTCGATGGACGTTCTCTCGACCAGGGGGGCCTCGCTTTCGAGGCATTGGAAAACGGCGCGCGAGATCTCGGCGTAGCGCGCCATGCGCGGCGGGATAAAGGCGGCCTGCGGGCAGAGGTCGCGCGCCCGGCGCATGGGCATGGCCGAATGCACGCCGAACTTGCGCGCCTCGTAGGAGCAGGCGGACACCACGCTGCGCGCGCCCCGCCCGCCGACGACCACCGGCCGGCCAGCCAGCTCGGGTTGGTCCAGCGTTTCCACCGACGCATAAAAGGCGTCTATATCCAAGTGCAGAATCCTGCGTTCCATCGCTCGAGCATTATGGGGCCGCCCTCGGCCTGGCGCAACGGAAAACGCCATGCCTTCCGGGACTCGGGGCGGGTCGCCCCCCGCGCGGAAGTCCTGGAAAATCAACGGTCCCCGATTCCGGGCCGGCCCGGAGCCGTTGTCGGCGCCGGGGCGTTGCGCGCCCCGGCATCCCCGAGATACAATATACAAAGAAAATGTTGACAAAGCCTACAACGGGTTGTATCCGTGGGGCGGCCTTCGAGGCGAGCAAGGTGCGTCGGTTCTGAGTCTGCGATACCTCTCTCGAGACCTGTTTTCCGCGTCCTGCGGGATTGTGTCAGAGCGCGGCTAGGACCGCCGGCCAAACCAGGAAGACCCGGTTCCGAGTGTCGGTTCGTTCGTGGCGAAGATCCCCGCTATCGGGTTACGCATAGAAGGAAACTGAGAAGAACCTTACTGCCAGATGGAAGTCTCGCGCCATTTCACGACCGATTCCCGTCATCCCTTCGATTCCATCGAATACGAAAGGCGCAGCTGCGTCATCCGAGATCCCGACGGTTCCGTCGTCTTCCAAATGGACGGCATCGAGGTCCCGAAAAGCTGGTCCCAGCTAGCGAGCGACATCCTGGTCTCCAAGTACGTGCGCAAGGCGGGCGTTCCCGGGGAGACGGGCCACGAAACGAGCGTCAAGCAGGTCGTGGGCCGGATCGCTCGCGCCATCCGCGCCGCCGGCGAGGAAGCGGGCGGGTATTTCGATGGAAAGGAAGAGGCCGAGATCTTCGAGCAGGAGCTGATTTTCCTGCTGCTGACGCAGCGTGGCGCTTTCAACTCCCCCGTCTGGTTCAACTGCGGTCTGCATCTTGAATACGGGATTGAGAACGGCGGCGGAAACTGGCGCTGGGATTCCCAACGGGGCGAGGCGAGACAGATCGACAACGATTACGAACACCCTCAGTGCTCGGCTTGTTTCATCCAGTCGGTTGACGACGATCTCATGTCGATCTTCGAATTGGTCAAGAAAGAAGCCCGGATTTTCAAGTTCGGCTCGGGCGCCGGCGCCAACTACTCGAACCTGCGCGGCAAACAGGAGAAAATCTCCGGGGGAGGCACCTCCTCGGGCTTGATGAGTTTCCTCGAGGTCTTTGACCGGGCGGCCGGGGCGACGAAAAGCGGCGGCACGACGCGCCGCGCGGCGAAGATGATGTGTCTCGACGCCGATCACCCCGAGATCCGCGATTTCGTCAACTGGAAGCGGAAAGAAGAGAAGAAAGTCCGAGCTTTGATCGCCGCCGGCTACGCGGCGGATTTCAACGGCGAGGCCTACCACACCGTCTCGGGGCAGAACAGCAACAACTCCGTGCGCCTGACCGACGAGTTCATGCAAGCCTACCGCGAGGGAAAAGAGTGGCAGACCCGCCTGCGGACGACGGGCGAGGCGTGCGAGACGTTTCCCGCCAAAGATTTGATGCGCGACATCTGCGAATCGGCCTGGGAATGCGCGGACCCGGGCGTCCAGTTCGACACCGCCATCAACGAGTGGAACACATGCCCCAACTCCGGCCGCATCCGTGCGAGCAACCCTTGCTCGGAGTTCATGTTCCTAGACGACTCGGCGTGCAACCTCGCGTCGATCAACCTCCTCAAATACGTCGACGACGGCGGGGCGTTTGACACGGAAGCGTTCCTGCACACCATCCGGATTCTCATCCTGGCCCAGGAAATCCTGGTGGATTACTCCTCCTACCCGGTTCGCGAGATCGCGGTCAACAGCCACCGCTTCCGGCCCCTCGGACTGGGATACGCCAATCTGGGCGCGCTCCTCATGGTCTATGGCCTGCCCTACGACAGCGACGGCGCGCGGGCGCTGGCCGGCGTTCTCACCGCCATCCTGACGGGCCGCGCCTATTTTGTTTCCGCCGAGATCGCCGCGACGCGGGGACCCTTCGAGGAATTCGAGCGCAACCGCGCGCCGATGCTGCGCGTCCTCGGCAAACACCGCGCCGCCCTCGGCGGGATCAACGCCGACCTCTGCCCCGCCGAACTGCTCGACTGCGCTCGCAGACAATGGGACGAGGCGACAGCCGCGGCCGAGCGCCACGGATGCCGCAACGCCCAAGTCGCCGTCCTCGCTCCCACTGGCACGATCGGCCTGCTTATGGACTGCGACACCACGGGGATCGAGCCGGATTTTGGTCTGGTGAAATCCAAGAAGCTCGCCGGGGGAGGACACTTCAAGATCGTCAACCAGTCCGTCGCCCGCGCCCTGCGGCGTCTCGGCTATACGGACGACCAGGTTCGCGACATTGTCACGTACGTTCTGGGCTCTCAGAACCTTCGCGCGTCGCCCTACCTCAATGCCGCAACCTTGGAAGAGAAGGGCTTTCTGCCGGATGATCTGCGGCGGATTGAGGAGGCGCTGCCGAGCGCCTTCGAACTGGAGCACGCCTTCTCATCTCACGTCGTCGGCGCCGAGACGCTGAGACGTCTGGGATTTGAAGCGGCGGAGCACGAGGCGCCCGGCTTCAACCTTCTTGGCGAACTCGGTTTCTCGGCGGAGGAGATCGAGGAGGCCTCGCGCGTCATTTGCGGATCCATGACGATCGAAGGCGCCCCGCACGTCGACCCGGAGCATTACGCCGTGTTCGACTGCGCCAGCAAAAGCGGCCCTCGGGGCGAACGCTTCATCCAGCCCATGGGCCACATCCGCATGATGGCGGCCGTCCAGCCCTTCCTCAGCGGCGCCATCAGCAAGACCGTCAACGTCCCCCAAACGACGACCGTCGACCAGATCGAGTGGCTTTACGACACGGCGTGGGAGCTGGGCCTCAAGGCGATCGCGCTCTATCGCGACGGTTGCAAGAGCAGCCAACCCCTCACCTCCAGGAAGTCGACGCGGGCGCCTGGAGAAGAAGGGGCCCGGGAAGCGCCGCGGGTTCCCGAGGAAGGCCAACTCGAGCTCTTCCCCGAGCTGGCCGAGTACGGACCCAAACGCCGCCGTTTGCCGAGGCGGCGGGGCGGCATCACGGTCGAGTCCCGCGTGGCCGGATACAAAGTCTACCTGCGCACCGGCGAATACGAGGACGGCAATCTGGGCGAGGTCTTCATCGACATGCACAAGGAAGGCTCC
>DATKZW010000539.1:0-3148 GCA_035527775.1 Sumerlaeia bacterium
CCGGATACCAGTCGTTCCAGTCCATGGGATAGCCGCTATTGTCGACACGATACGCTTCCATTCCCGTTTTCAGCGTGCGGAAGTCGCTGTAGACCGTCGCGATCTTGGATCGTGTCTGCGCTTCCAGGAAGTTCGGGACCGCGATGGCCGCCAGGATGGCGATGATCGCGACGACGATTAGAAGCTCGATCAGGGTAAAAGCGCTCTCACGCGGCAAACAGGCGCGTTTCATTGCTCCAATTCTCCTTCTTGTGACGACCGCGATCGTGTCACAGTCCAGGATGTGGACGGCTTCTCCGGAAGAGTCCTTGGCGGGCGCGGAATCACCATCCGGCGCAGCGTGTTGACAGGTCTGCGAAGATCCCGAAAGCCGCGCCGAGAGACTGCGCGAATCTGACACCCAACCGGATCGTTCTGTCAAGATCCAAGGATGGTCGCCAAGGGCTTATGCTTCACGAACGGCTCGCGCCCCGCCGTCGAAACCATCCGCCGTCTGCAATGCCTCGAACCATCTGATGAACGCCTCATGCTGCTCCGCTTGAAAGCGATTGACGTCGTCGGGCGTCAGATGGGTGAGCGCCGCGGCGCTGCCTCTTGCCTCCCATGCTTGCCGCGCGCGGGCCACGCACGCCTTGACGTCTTCGAAATCCGCTTCGCGGTCGCGCTTGGGCGAAACGATGAGACAGGCGCGCGGAGCGATCAGACTCAGAACGTCGTCGAAATCATAGGGGATCTCATCTTCTCTGTTGTGGAACAGTCCGAGTCTCGGCTGGAGGGCGTGCCACTCCCAAAGTCGCCGGATCCCGCCCGTCGGCTTCGCGTCCGTATCCGTGCGCAAGGGCGTGAATCCGCAAAAGGAGGCGACTCCCGCAATGCGTTCATCCAGGGATGCGGCGTAGAGACCGACCATGCCGCCGAGGGAATAGCCGAGCGCGTAAACGCGCCGTCGGTCTATCTTTGGAAGATCGCCCTTCGACGCGCCTTCGCCGTCGAGCAGAAAGTCCATGGCCTTGCGAACGTCATGCACCATCCGCCCGAGGCGCGACCATCGCGGATGCCGGTCATAGAAGTCGCGGCCCTCGAGCAGGCGAAGGCCGAACCCGCACTGATCGTAGGCGAGCACAACGAAGCCCTTCTGCGCCAGGCGGTGGTACACGGTTGTTCCCTCGACGCCGTAGGCCTCATTGTATCCGCTGTGGTAGGAATAGGGATGCAGCCAGATCACGGCCGGCGCGGGGGTCTTGGCGGCGGGATTGCAGTAAACGTTCCCACGCACGTTCTCGCCGAAACAGACCGGCGCGCGAGCCGTCTCCTCGACCCGCCAGCGGTCGTGCGTCATCAACTCCGACTCTTCGTCGGTCAGAAAAGCGCGGCGGCCGTCCCATTCCATCTTGCCGGGGCTCTCGCCGAGCGCCCACAGGATCCGCGCCCGAACGTCCTCCTCGTTGCCTTGCACGTTGCCTTCCACAGGGGGAGCGCTGGACGGCGCGCCCAAGTCCTGAACGCGTTGTTTCGCCTTCCACGCCTGCCAGTCGAAGTGATGGAGCAGCTCTTCCGGGAACTTTCTCGCTTCCGGCGCACCGCGGCCGAAGGCTCTGTCGAACCAATCGAAGTTCTCCATGCGCTGCGCTTCCGTCGCGGGGTTGTGTCCCCCTTCTCGATAGCTCACGCGCAGATTCTCCGGGCGGCCCAGAAAACGATAAACTTCGCGCCCTTCGAGATACGCGCGCTCAACGGCGAAGGTGGGCTCGCAGCCGTCGTTGTGAGCCGTGTGGATGAGGCAGGCGCGGGGCGCAATCAGGCCGAGCCACCCGTGGGCGTCGATTGGCAATTCGTGCTCGCGACCATAGTAAGCGCGCAAACTCGTGAGAAACCAGTCGCCGGGGAAATCCACCGGCGTCTCCGCAAAAGTGTGACGCGAGGTAAACCGGTAGGGACACGAACCAGGAGACCCGGGGCTCCGGGCGACAACGGCCCGGATGCGTTCATCCATCGCCGCGGCGATCAAGGACTGCTTCCCGTAACGCGAGTGGCCGATGATGCAAACCTGATTCGCCGCAATCGGGCATTCATACTTCGGATCGAGGAGGTAGTCGAGCGTTCGGCTCGCAATCCACGCGTTGCCCGGAAGGTCCGCCATTGTTGCTTCCGGATACTCTCGCCGAAACGCGCCCAAAGCGTCCTTATATGCCTCGTAGCCCTTTGCCGGCTGACAGGTGAAGCTGACGCCGGGATAGAGGCACGCTGCGTATCCCCGTTTCAGGGCTGCTTGAGGCCAAAGGCAATTGCGATCCACTTGCCACTCCACGGGGACCGTGAGCAAGACGGGAAACGGTCCCTCTCCCTTCGGCATCCACAAACAGATCTCGAACGAGAGCTGGTTTGGCGTATCAAACGTCAGCTCCACACGCCGCCGCACCGAGCCGTCGGGTTCCTCGCGCTCCGCCACGACCTTGGCGCCGATGAGCTTTGGCGGCGGATCGGGAAACGCGCCCGTGAACGTCTCAATCATGAGTCGGCGGACCTCCTTTCGGCGATCGCGCCACGCATCCATCGTCCGGACGCGCCTGCCATCGAGAAACTCCAGCAACGGGGGGAGATCGGGATTCATCAGCCTGTCCTCTTGTTCCACGCTCTCTGCCGAGTCGCCCGCGACGCCGGCCGCAATCCCTTTCGTCGGCGAACGATCCGGAACGTCGAAAACTCCAAAGTCTACTTCTCCACGGGGACGACGATGCCGCGCATGATGATGTTCTGGCAGAGGGCGAAAACGAGAAACGTGGGGATGGCGGCGATGATGAGCGAGGCGAAAACGACGCCCGGGCCGCTGCGCATCTGCAATTGGTACAACCACGGCATCAGCGTCCACATCTTCTCATCCTGGCAGATTAGAAGCGCCATCATGAAGTTCGAATAGGCCCCCGTGAAAGCGCCCAGCGCAATGACGGCCAGGATCGGCTTGCTCAGGCTCATGGTGATCTGCCAGAAGATGCGGAACTCGCCCGCGCCGTCGATCTCGGCGCTTTCGTAGAGCTCCTGCGGGAGCGAATCGAAGAAGCCTTTCAGAAGAAAAATCGAGTAGCCGTGGGCGAGACCGGGGAGGACGAGGGCCCAGAACGTGTTGAGGAGATCGAACTGCCGGAGCATC
>DATKZW010000540.1:0-10691 GCA_035527775.1 Sumerlaeia bacterium
GAAAGCCCTCGGCCTCGGCGCGGCGGCCGCGGCCGCCTCCGGTTGCGGAGGTCTCAGCCGGGGTCTCCTGGGCGCGCGACCCGCGCCCCGACCCAACATCGTTCTCATCATGGCCGACGACATGGGTTACTCCGACATCGGCTGCTACGGCGGCGAGATCCGCACGCCGAATCTCGACCGCCTCGCCGACAACGGCTTGCGCTTCACCCAGTTCTACAACACGGGCCGATGTTGCCCAACGCGCGCCTCCCTGCTGACCGGGCTTTACCCCCACCAAGCGGGCGTGGGCCACATGATGGGGGACCAGGGCCTCGACGGCTTCCGCGGCGATCTGAATCGCGAGTGCGTCACCATCGCCGAAACGTTGCGCGAGGCGGGTTACGGAACCTACATGAGCGGCAAGTGGCACGTGACGAAACACACGAAACCGAACAGCGGCGCCGAGAAGTTCAACTGGCCACTTCAGCGCGGGTTCGACCGATTCTTCGGCACGATCACGGGCGCGGGCGACTTCTGGGGACCGGCGACGCTGACTCGCGACAACACGCCGATCGAGGCGCCGAAGGAGGGCTTCTACTACACGGACGCCATCAGCGATACGGCGATTGAGTTCATCAACGACCATGTGAAGGCACGACCGGACGATCCCTTCTTCGCCTACGTCGCCTACACCGCGCCCCACTGGCCCCTGCACGCGCCCAAAGCCGACGTCGACCGCTACCGCGGCAAGTACATGATGGGCTGGGATCGTCTGCGCGAAGAGCGCCACGCGCGCATGATCGAGATGGGCATCGTCGACGCGGCGTGGCCCATGACGCCGCGCGACGAGACCGCGACGAGCTGGGATGAGGTGGACGAGGAGAAGAGGCAAGACATGGATTGGCGCATGGCCGTTTACGCCGCCATGATCGACATCATGGACCAAGGCGTCGGCCGAATCGTGTCGACGCTCAAAACAACGGGGCGACTCGACAACACGCTCATCTTCTTCCTCTCCGACAACGGCGGCTGCGCCGAAGGGGGACCTTGGGGATTCGGCAAGATGGCGACGGGCGATCACGGCGAGAACCGCGGCCACTCGAGCTACGGCCTCTCCTGGGCGAACGCCAGCAACACGCCCTTCCGGCGTTACAAACACTGGGTCCACGAAGGCGGCATCGCCACGCCCCTCATCGTTCATTGGCCTTCGCGCGTTCGGGCGCGGGGCGCGTTGCGCCGCCAGCCCGGCCACCTCATCGACGTCATGGCCACGTGCGTCGACGTCTCCGGCGCCGCGTATCCCTCCGAGCGCGAGGGACATCGCATCCAGCCGATGGAGGGGAGGAGTCTCGTCTCCGCGTTCGATGACAGACCGATCGAACGCGAGGCGCTCTACTGGGAGCATGAGGGCAACTGCGCCGTCCGGATCCTCAAGTGGAAACTCGTCTCTCAGCACCGGCAGAGTTTCTGGCAGCCCGGCGTTTGGGAGCTCTATGATCTTGAAGCCGACCGCACCGAACTCCACGACCTCTCGAAAGCCGATCCCAACCGCGTCGAGCAAATGGCCCGCCAATGGCGAACCTGGGCCCGCCGCGCCAACGCCCTTCCGTGGCCGAGGAGGAATTGACGGCTGTCACGGGCGCTGGTAGATTGCTGTTTGCGGTATGACTTTCGTGTCTGTAATCGCGCTGTTCTATCTCAAGGAAAGAGACCGAATGTCGAGACTCAGCCTGAAACAGGCTGTGGCAATACCGCTCTGCATATTCGGCATTCCGATGGCGGTCCTTGTTTGTATGGTTCTCTACTTCGCGACGGGGAGGTCAACCATGGAAGAGGAGAAGGAAACCCGGGCGGGAAGCGCCAAGGAGAGCGCGTTGCCCCTGTACGCGGGATGGGCGTCGGCCGACATAACGCCGGAGCGGCCGGTGAATCTTGTCGGCCAGTTGCACAAACGCATCGCGCGGTCCGCGCGCGACCCGTTGACGGCGACGGCCCTGGCCTTGGAGACTCGCGGCGAGGAGGGCGACGGGGAGCAGGCCATCCTGGTCTCGTGCGACGCGTGCATGATCCGCAAGGCGATCCAGGAAAGGCTCAGGGCAATGGTGGGGCCGAATCTGCCTGATTTCGACGTCGGCAAGCTCTTCTTGAACGCCACGCACACGCACACCGCGCCCGGCTTCATCGACGGGGCTTTCAAGGGTCTTTACGACGTGAGCAAGGACGAAGGCGTCATGAAGGCGTCCGAGTACGCCGAGTTCTTCCTTCCCCGAGTCGCCGAAGCGGTTGTCGCGGCCTGGCGGAACCGAGAACGCGGGGGCATGAGTTGGGCGTTGGGCCACGCGGCGGTCGGTTGGAACCGCCGGGCGCACTACTTCGATGGCTCGTCGAGGATGTACGGGAACGCGAATCAGGAGGACTTCTCGAACATCGAGGGCGGCGAGGACCACGCCATCGAGATGATGTTCTTCTGGGACGGAAAGGGCAAACTCACCGGCGTCGTCATCAACGCGGCCTGTCCTTCGCAGGAGACGGAGGGCATCTCCGAGATCTCGGCCGATTACTGGCACGACGTGCGCCGGGAACTCCGCAAGAGGCATTCGAGCGGCCTCTTCATCCTTCCTCAGTGTGGAGCGGCCGGCGACGTGTCGCCTCATCTTCTCTTTCGCCAAAGGGCGCAGGAGATCATGGACGAGAGGAGGGGGTTGACGAGACGGCAGGAGATCGCCCGCCGCATCGCCGACGCCGTCGACGAGGCGTTGCCGTGCGCCCAAAAGGACATTCGGACGGAGCTGGTCTTCAAGCACGCTCAGGCGAACGTCGATCTTCCCGAGAAAGATCCGCCGGCGTCGCCCTTCTACGAAACCGACCCGGTGAACCCCATCGAGTTCCACGTCATGCGACTGGGGGAGGTCGCCTTGGCCACCAATCCGTTCGAGCTTTACACCGATTACGGGGTCCGCATCAAGGCGCGCAGCCCGGCCGTTCTCACCTTCGTGGTGCAACTCGCCTGCCAACACAGCGGCTATCTTCCGACGGCAAGGGCCGTGCCGGGCGGCGGCTACAGCGCCGACCAGTACGTGGTTGGGCCCGAAGGGGGACGCGTCCTTGTCGATGAAACGGTGCGGCGGATTCAAGCATTGTGGGACTAAGAGTCCCTAACGGAAAGACAGAGGACCGACCGTGGCGCGGCCATCTTGGCCGCGGCGTACGGGCTGGAAGCCCCCGCCACATTCATTCAATCAGCGACTCCAGGCCGCGCGCGTCCTAATGAAGAGGGAGTTGGCGCCGCCTCTCCGCACCAACCGAAGCCGTCGATCTCTATCTTCCGAGGATGTCGTCCGGATCGATGCGATCCAGGTTCTCGAAGACCTTCCTGATTCCCGCCGCGATCGCCTTCGCCGCCTCCGGCCCGTTGGGCGCTCGAAGCGGCGTCGTCATTCCGAAATGCGTGTCCGTGTGTCTCTGGGCGATGGGAAAACGCGTCGGATCGTAGTCGACGTCTTCCGCGCCCGGACAGGACCATGGGCAGCCGCGCCCGTAAGCGTTCTTGGCTTGGAACACGGTCATCGCCGGAAGGATGAAGCTCTGCCAAACGCCGACGGGGACGCCTTCCTCGTTCAGCGCTCTCATAACCGCGTCGCGCAAACGCGACCGCTCGCCCCCAAGCCTCGCCGCGTCGGAATCGATTCGGCACGTGAAGTTGTACCAGTTGTGGGCGCAGCCGCGCGGCTCCGACGGCGCGATCAAATGCGGCGTTCCCTTCAGCTCCTCCAGAAGAACGGCGGCATTCTCTCGCTGCGTCCGAAGGTAAGAGTCGAGTTTCGCCAGCTGAGCGCGCGCGAAGGCCGCCGAGAGATCGTTGCTTCGGTACATCCACCCGAGAGCGTAAGCGTGGTAGTCGCGCTTCTGGACCGGGGAGCGAGTCTCGCCGAAGCTCCAGACCGACCGCGCGGCCTCGTAGATCTCCTCGTTGTCGGTCAGGAGCGCGCCGCCCTCGCCGCCGCACAGGCATTTGTTCTGGTTGAAACTGAAAGCGGCGCAGTCCCCCCATGTCCCCGCCTTGCGGCCCTTCCACGCGGCCCCGTGGGCTTGGCAGGCATCCTCGATCACCTTCAGACCGCGCTTCCTCGCGATCGCCATGATCCTTTCCATGTCCACGGCGAGTCCGTGAAGATGCACGACGATGATGGCTTTCGTTGTCGGGGTGACGGCGGCCTCGATTCGGTCGATATCGATGCACATCGTGTCGAAGTCGACGTCGACAAAAACGGGGATGGCGTTGTGATGAATGACGCACGTTGCGCTCGAGCTCCAGGAATAGGCGGGAACGATGACGCGATCGCCGGCGCCGCAGCCGCACGCCGCAACGGCCATGTGCAGGGCCGCCGTGCCGCTGTTCGTGTTGATGGCGAACTTGTTTCCGTTCCACTCCGCGAGTTCCCGTTCCAGGGCCGTGCAGTTAGGACCATACGTGTGGTTGCCGCCTTCGAGCGAAGCGAGCACCGCCTCTCTGTCGCTGCGGTCGATAGGAGGCCATGGTTTGACCGTTCCATCGGGGACGGCCTTCTTGCCGCCGAAGATCGCCAGTTCGTTTGTCATCACGGATCTTTTCCTCCCGGGCCGTTTGCTGGAAGGAGATTATCCCATGCGTCGCCATGGGGTCAAGTCCTTGGGATCGCAGGGGTGGAATGCGGACGCGCCCACAGCCCCCCGCGCCGGCGAGGACGCCTCTCCCAATCGTTCCGCGGCCGGGACCAACCTCGATCAGCCGGCCTCTCTTCACCATTTTCCTATAGGCAAGCCCGGCGGGATGCTCCATAATGCGCGCCGCCAGGTTCTGAAGCAGGACTGCGAGGCGGGCAAATGAGACTGACGGTTCCCGACATCGCCCGGATGATGGATTTCAGCGCCGTGCAGGCGGAAAGCAGCGAAGAAGACGTGCGCGACTTGGCCCGCCGGGCGAAACACTACCAGTGCGTCGCGGTCTTCACGCTGCCCAGCCAAACGCCCTTGGTCGCCGAGCTTCTCGCTGGCGAACCGGCCATTGCCATTGGAGGCGTGGTGGGTTTTCCTTCCGGCGGAACGACCGCGGAGTCGAAAGCGCGCGAAGCCGAGGAACTCCTTCGCATGGGATGCGGCGAACTCGACATGGTCGTCAACGTCGGCATGCTGCGGTCCGGGCGGAACGACCGCGTCGAAGACGACATTCGACGCGTGGTGGACGCCGCAAAGGGCGCGCCGGTGAAAGCGATTCTCGAGTGCCACCATCTCTCGGACGACGAGATCCGCACAGGGTGCGAACTCTCCGTGAAGGCCGGCGCCGCCTGGGTGAAGACCGGCACGGGATGGGCGCCGACCGGCGCGACGCTGGAGAACGTCGCTCTCATCAAATCGTGCGTCGGAGACGCGGTCGGGATCAAGGCCGCCGGCGGCGTGCGCGGCCTGGAAACGTTGGTCGAAATGTATCGCCGCGGCGCGCGGCGTTTTGGCGTGGGCGCGGGTTCGGCGGTCAAGATCCTTCAACAGTGCGCGACGCGGCCCGGAGGGTTCGTTGAGTTCTGAGTTCGGGGTTCAGGGCTCGCAACCGGTGGGAAAGGAGGTCTCTGAATGGCGCCGCTGATCATTGCCTACGACCTGGGAACCGGCGGGAACAAGGCGTCGCTCTATGACGTCGACGGCAACTGCCTGGCCTCGTGCTTCGTCGCCTACCCGACGCGCTATCCCGCCGCCGGGCGGCGCGAGCAGCGGCCCGCCGATTGGTGGAACGCGGTCGTCGAGAGCACGAATCGCCTGCTGGCGGAGGCGAAGGTCGACAGGCGCGAGATCGCGTGCTGCGGGATCTCCGGACACAGTCTCGGGGTGGTTCCCGTGGACAGAGACGGCAACCTCCTGCGGGACGGAACGCCGATCTGGTCCGACTCGCGCCCGGACAAGCAGGTCCCTGAGTTCTTCGAGAAGATCGGCGAAACGGAATGGTACCGCCTCACGGGAAACGGCTTCCCGCCCCCCCTCTACTCGGTCTTCAAGATCATGTGGTACCGCGACAACGAGCCCGAAATGTTCCGGAAGATCGACAAGGTCATCGGCACGAAGGACTATGTCAATTTCAGACTCACCGGACGGATCGTGACAGACTACTCGTACGCCTCGGGCAGCGGCGTCTACGACCTTCTCGGCTGGGATTACGCCGACCGGCTTCTCAAGGCCGGCGGCCTTCCGCGCGAGATCTTCCCCGACATCGTTCCGTCAACCGAGGTGATCGGCGAACTGACGCCCGAGGCCGCCGAAGCCCTTGGACTCCCGAGAAGCGTGAAGGTCGTCGCGGGCGGCGTGGACAACTCCTGCATGGCCCTCGGCGCGCGCAATATCGAGGAGGGGCGCGTCTACAACTCCGTGGGCTCGTCGAGTTGGATCGCCGTTTCTTCGAAAAGCCCGCTCCTGGACGACCGCGTGCGACCTTACGTCTTCACGCACGTGATCCCAGCGATGTTCACTTCCGCCGTTGCGATCTTTTCCGCCGGAACGAGCTTTCGATGGGTGCGCGACCACTTGTGCCGCGATCTCGCCGCAAAAGCCGAGCGAGAGGGCGCGGATCCCTACGACCTCATGACGGACCTCGCCGCCGCGTCGCCGCCCGGCGCGAACCGGCTCCTCTTCAATCCGAGCCTGGCGGGAGGGACTTCCCTCGACGCCAGTTCCAACGTTCGAGGGGCTTTTGTCGGTCTCGATCTCGGCCACACGCAGGCGGACGTCGTGCGTTCCGCCATGGAAGGCATCGCGCTGGGGCTGCGCCTCGCGCTCGACGAGATGCGTCGGCTGACGCGTCTGAGCGACGAGATGGTCATGGTCGGCGGCGGCAGCCGCAACGCGCTGTGGCGTCAGATCTTCGCCGACGCTTACAACATGAAGATCGTCAAGACGAACGTGGACCAGCAAGCGGCGGCCCTCGGAGCGGCGGCGTTGGCAGCCGTCGGCGCGGGATTCTGGAAGGACTTCGCGAAGATCGACGAGATCCACCGCGTCGAGGCGACCGCTTCGCCGATCCCGGAGAACAAAGCCGTCTATGAGCGTCTTCTGCCGGTCTTTGCGAGGGCCGGGAAACATCTGGCCGATCTCGGCGATCTTCTGGCGCAACAGGCGGAGTGATGCTGCGCGCGGCGACGAGAGGGCTCCAGGTCGAGGGAACGCAATCTGCGCAATCTGCGGATTCGGATCTGTTTCCTGATCCACGGATTTCGCAGATTTCGCGGAAGAAGACTCCCAGGGCAGACGCGACGCCCAAGGATCGCGGGGGATCGCGCGAGATCGAATTGAAAGAAGAAACGAATGGACCGACAGGACTTCGCCGACATGGCGCTCCGGTTGGACGCGGATCACGCCGTGATCTTTGAGGTGGACCAGATCGTCTTCGACTCGCGCACGATCCTGAAATGCATGTGAGAAACAGAACTGGTACTCCGCCGTGTTCATTGAGTGAGGAAGGCGCGTCTCAGCCGGCTGTGGGACGTCTCTCCTTCATCTCCCGGCAGAGCGCGGCGACGCAGTCGCCCAGCGGCATGGCGCCTTGGTCCCCGATGGCGTGGCGGCGGATGCTGACGGTTCCTTCCGCAGATTCTTTCTTGCCGACGACGAGCATGACGGGAACCTTCTGCATCTCGGCTTCGCGAATCTTGTGACCGATCTTCTCCGAGCGGAGGTCGGGCTCGGCGCGCAAACCCGCCGCGCGCAACTCCGCCGCGACGCGCTCGGCGTAGTCGCTCTGATCCTCCGAAAGCGAGAGAACGCGGACCTGTTCGGGCGCGAGCCAGAGGGGGAAGTTGCCGGCGCAGTTCTCGATGAGGCGTCCGAGGAAGCGCTCGATGGACCCCAGGATGGCGCGGTGGATCATGACGGGGCGGTGTCGCTCGCCGTCCGCGCCGACGTAGGCGAGATCGAAGCGCTCGGGCATGGAGAAATCGACCTGGATCGTGCCGCATTGCTCGGAGCGTCCGAGGCAGTCCTTGAGGTGGAAATCGATCTTCGGTCCGTAGAAGGCGCCTTCCCCCGGATTCAGTTTGTAGTCGATCTTCTTTGCTTCCAGCGCCTCTTCGAGGACGCGCGTCGCGAGTTCCCACATCTCATCCGAGCCGATGCTCTTCTCAGGACGCGTGCTGAGTTCGATGGCGGCGTCGTCGAAGCCGGCAACGTGGTAAACGTGGAGCATGAGGTCGATGAGGGCCTCGACTTCCGAGCGCAGTTGCTCTGGGGTGCAGAAGACGTGTGCGTCGTCCTGCGTGAAGCAGCGCACGCGCGATAGGCCCTGGAGAACGCCCGACATCTCGTGCCGGTGCACGAGGCCGAACTCGGCCACGCGCATGGGGAGTTCGCGGTAGCTGTGGCGCGAGCTCTTGTAGACGAGGAGTCCGCCGGGGCAGTTCATCGGCTTCACGGCGTAGTCGCGCTCGTCGATCCGCGTGAAGTACATGTTATCGCGGTAGTTGTCCCAGTGGCCGCTGCGATGCCAGAGTTCCTCGTTCAGGATCATGGGCGTGCGGATCTCCGAGTAGCCGCGCGCCGCGAGTTCCTCGCGCATGAAGTCGAGAAGGGCGTTATAGAGGATCGTGCCCTTCGGGTGGAAGAAAGGAAATCCGGGACCCTCGTCGTGAAAGCTGAAAAGATCGAGATCGCGGCCGATGCGGCGGTGGTCGCGTTTCTTCGCCTCTTCGAGGAAGTGGAGGCGCTCTTTGAGTTGTTTCTTGTCGGGGAAGGCCACGCCGTGGAACCGCACGAGCTGCTCGCGGGAGGCGTCGCCTTTGCGATAGGCCCCCGCAAGGCTCTGGATCTTGAAGGCCTTCACGAGGCCGGTGGAGGAAAGATGCGGCCCGCGGCAGAGATCGGCGAACTCGCCCATTTCGTAGATGGAGATCGTTTCGTCTTGCGGCAGGGCTTCGATGGTCTCGATCTTGAAGCGCTCGCCGCGCTCGGAGAAGAAGGCTATCGCGTCGTCGCGCGAAAGGTCGCGGCGAACCAGCGGCAAGTCCTCTTTAACGATCTTCGCCATCTCGGCCTCGATGGTGGGGAAGTCTTCGGGCGTGACGGTCTCGGGCATCTCGATGTCGTAGAAGAAGCCGGTTTCGGTGGCGGGGCCGTCTTCGAGGGCGGCCTTGGGATAGAGCCGCTTGACCGCCGCCGCAAGGATGTGGGCGGCAGTGTGCCGAAGGACTTGCTTCCCTTCCTCGTCGCGCCAGGTGACGATTTCCACGGCGCCGTCCGCGTCAATCCGTGTCGAGAGATCGCAGAGAACGCCATTGAGCTTGCCCGCCAGCGCCGAGCGGGCCAGCCCCGGGCCGATGGCCTCGGCCGCCTGGCGAAGGGTTGCGCCTTTCTCGACCTGGAGCGTCGATCCGTCGGGGAGTGAGACTGTTACGGACATCGCGCGGGACCTTTCCGTCCGGAGCATGAAAGCGCAATGATAGGGAACGGGGCGGCAAAGTCAACAGAAACGGCTTGTCGAGGATTCGGGGGCGACCGCGCAAACTCCGTTCGCCCAAGTGGGCTCATTCACGACCTGGGCGACGGATTGGCGCTCGACGAGCGGGCGAGACGCCTGCGTTGCGGGCTGTTCGCGCTCGGAGTCGCAACCGCCTTCCGGGGATCGGCGCGAAGTACGGCCCTCAATGCTCGCCGAGCATTTCGTCGAGAGCGCGGCGGAATTGGGCGGTCGTGATGCAATCCATCTGGTGCGTGGCGGGGAGGCCGAGGCGTTCTTCCTCGGTGAGGTCGTAGGCGCAGCCACGGACGACGCCGTGTTTGCGCGGCTCGCGGTTGGCGCCCCATTGGCGCTCGTCGGTCGGGCCGAAGAGGGTAAGGCTCGGCGTGTCCATGGCGACGGCCAGGTGCTTGCAGCCGTTGTCGGGACAGACGATCAGGCGCGCTTGGGCGATGCGCAAGGCGAGCAAACGCACGCTCGCCTCGCACCAGATCAGCGGTTCGCACTGCGCGAGCCGCGCGATCCGCTCGAACGCGGCGCGCTCATCCGGGGCGCCGGCCAGCGCGACCCGCAGGTCGTAGTCGCGGGCCAGGTAGCGCAGGACGTCGGCCCATCGCTCTTCGGGCCAGCGCTTGAAGTCCTTGCCCGATCCGGGAGCGATGATGACGAGATTGTCCTTGCCCAGCCCTTCGGCCCGCAACGCGTCGCATACATCGAAAACTTCGTCGGGCAGGAAGGCCAAGGGGGTCTCAGGAAGGGGGCCCTGGAAGCCCGCCTCGTGGAAAAGGCGATAGAGGTTCCCCGCCTCGGATCGCCCGGGGGGCTTGGGCACGCGCCGGTGGGCGCGGTCGTACCACCATCGCCGCGAAAAGCCGACCTGCTCGGCGAACGTCACGACTCGGGCGCCGCGCCGCGAGTAGAGCGCGCGGGGCGAGAGGTCGTAGAAATAGGGGACCAGAATCAGCTCGGCGCGGCGGGAAGCCAGGGCGTAGCGAATGGCCGCCGGGTCGCCCCCGCGCGTGTCCTTCTCGCCTCGCACTACGACGATATGGTCGACCGCCGGATCATGGCGATAGATCTCTTCGCCGCGGGGGTTCGTGATAAGGGTGATCTTCACCTCGGGCCGTCGATCCTTCAGACCGGTCAGGAACGGGTGGATCTCCACGAGATCGCCGAGGTAACCGACCGCCGCCACAACGATAGACCGGGGTCGCGCGATGCGCGGCGGCGTGCGGCGCCGCAG